>CALVTV010000269.1 GCA_944363005.1 uncultured Clostridia bacterium
TGGGCACGGGGCAGCCAGTCGCGCTTGGCGCCGGCGATGATTTCGTCGATCTGCGCATAGGCGGCCATGGCCTCGTCGTAATAGGGATAGTCCTCTACCTGATGCAGAATCTCAAAGCAAATGCGAAGCACCTGCGCCTGGTTGCCCAGGGAATAGATCTGGTCGTTACCATTGGAATAGGTAACGACATACTGGCCAACCTTGGCCATGCCGGTCTCGGGGTTGCCGGTCATGGCGATGGTGACAGCGCCGATTTCGTTGGCCTTTTTCACGGCCTCGACCGTCTCCGCCATGGCTTTCAGCGAGCAGCAGATCACCAGGCAGCGCTCGTCCAGCGAAGCGGGGGTGGCGTAGACAAACTCGTTGCTGTTGTATATCTTGGTGGGGATGTTCCTGGCCTCCACGTCCAGCAGGTACTTTCCGGGGTAAATAGCCGCCTGCGAGCCGCCGCAGGCCACGAAGTAGACCGCCTTCAGGCCGCCGCGCTCCTTGATCTTGCCAAGCGCTTCAGTGACGATATTGCGTACATTCTCCATTTTGTCCTTCCTCCGTTCATCGGATGATGCCCTGCATCATCCTGGTAATTTGTTCGTCGGAAACGGGCGCGACATAGCCAAACGCACCGCGCACAAGGCAGGTGGTCGCCGCAAAACACGCCCAATGCTCCATGGCCGCGCGCAGTGCCGCTTCGCCCTCCTCGCCCCGCTTTTCCGCGCCTACGATGCTGTAAAGGAACGCCGCGGCGAAAGAATCGCCCGCGCCCATGGTATCCACGGCCTGCACCGGTTCGAGGGCGTGGCGCATGCGCATGCCGTTGCGCAGGCACAGCGCGCCCCGGCTGCCCAGCGTGGCTACGGCCGTTTTGCAACCCAGCGCCTGCGCGCGCTCCGCCAGCGCCCATGCTTCCTCATCGGGCATATCGCCGCAGGAAAAGAACGCGAAGTCCACCTGCGGGCAGACGGCGTCAAAGCGTTTTTCATCCTTCCAGGAAAGGGAAAAGTCATACGAAAGGCGCGCGCCGCCTTCGCGCAGCAGACGCAGGCAGTCGTCAAGATGGCTGTTGTTGCTGGTATGGATGAGATCGAAACCGGCGAGCAGGGGCATATCCTCCGCGCGAACGATTCTTTGCGTGCGCGCCGGGCCGCTCTTGTTGGAGCCGACGAAGTGGCGATCGCCACCGACAAGATCCACCATCGCATAGCCGTTGGGGGCTTGGACGGTGCGGCAACGGCTGCGGTCCACACCCTCGGCATCAAGGGCGGCGCAGACATGCGCGGCCAGTTCGTCATTGCCAAACAGCCCGAAGTACGCTGAACGCGCGCCCAGGCGGCGCATGTAGACTGATAAATTCAGTGCCTGGCCGCCTGGATACATGGTCTTTTCGTGTAGGTAAACGTCGCAGACATTATCTCCGACGCCAAGGAAATTCATCATGCGGACTCCTCCTCAACGGGGATGCCGTAGATATCGAGGATGGTATGCACGAACAGTTTCTGCTGTGCAATGCGCTCCTCCATTTCCAGCACCTGCGAAGTCTCGATGGTGTAGGTATCAATGCCCAGCCGGGTGGATACCTCGTGGTTGAGACTGCCGGCGGGGGCATTGGAGTCAAAGGTAAAATCCGGATGGTCGCCGTTCTGGGCATTGACGCGGATGATGATCTCCAGCCCGTTCACGAACGAGCCGTCTGTGGCGCCGAGCACCAGGCTGTTGCCGATGCTGCCGTCCACGCCATAGAAGTTGTAACCCTCGTGCATGTCCACGACAGCCACCGGTTGTTCCTGCTCAATCAGCGCCATGATTTCCGCGGCCACCTGTTCCACCGGGTTGCCCTCGGGGTCGCCGGGGTAAACGCGATTGAGGTTTACTTCATCTTCAGCGGTGCGCTGTTCGATATTGCAGGCCTGGATGTTGGCGCGCGGCACCCAGATGATCTTGCCTGCCGTGGGGAAGATCTCCTCCATCAGCTCATCGGCGGCGTAGTAGCCCGCCCACTCGTTTCCGTGCGTACCGGCAACGAAAAAGATGGTTGGCCCCTCCACGCCGGAATCATCGATGCGCGCCTGCGTTTCCGCCGCCGTGCCTTCGGCCAACAGAAGCGTCTCAGACGACGGCTCCGCCAGCGCTGCCGTAAAGGGCGACAGCGCCAGCAAAAGAGCCGTGGCAAGCGAGAGAACGCAACGCAATGCAACGTGCTTTTTCATCGCCATGCCTCCATCAGGTAGATTCGGCCGTCGTTTCGGTGGGCTCGTTCAGGTAAGCGCCCAGGCCGTTTTCGCAAAGCTCGTCGTAGGTAGGCATGCCCGTGATGGTGATCGGTTCACCGTAGAGGTTGCCGTACTCCATGCACATGGTCAAAACGCCGGTGGTGTGGCGCGCGCAGCGCTTCTCCAGAGGCCAGCCGCTTTCATCAAAGGGCACATAGAGCATACCCAACTCGGCGGCACGGACGTAGAGGTCATCCTGACCGGTGACGATCAATTCCTCATCCGTCACGCCGCGCAGACGGCCCTGCGCCGGGTTCGGCGCCTCCATCAAAAGCGCCAGGGTGTCGGTGTGATCGCCCAGCTCGCGGTGGGTAAGGCCGCGCAGCGTGGTGGGCGAGCGCTCGAGGCTGATATCGATGCCTTCCATCTGCATATCGATGGCGACGAAAGACGCAAGGTCCATCGCCCGGTCGTGGGCAACGATGGTATTGATCGTCGGGTATTCCGGCGAAGCCTCGTGCAAGTCGATGGTCATATCAATGGACTCGGCAATGATGAACTGCGTCACGCCGTAGGCCATCTGCTCGGTCAACGTGCCGTCCGCCTTGCCGGGATAGCAGCGGTTGATGTTGCGGCACTCGCTGCCGGACAGCTTCTGACCCATGTAGTTGACGTAGACATCCGGGTCCGGCCACTGGTCGACGGGATTGGTGGCGCGGGAACCGTGGCGGAACTCACGCACGGCGCCGGAATCCAGGGTGATGCGAATGGTGTCGGGATGCGCCTCCTGGGGGTCGTTGTGGGTAGCGGCGCTGTGGTTGGTGCGGGGGATGACGTAAACGGTACCGGCCTCGACCTGCGCGTTCTCGATAAAGAGCACGGCAGTCATGTGGCCGCTCATCTCATTGGCATGCGTGCCGCCGAGGATAAGCACCGAGCCGCCTTCCTCCTCGCCTTCCATTACATAGATTTCGGTATCGCCGGCAGTACCTTCCAGACCCGGAAAGTACTCGCTGAGCATACGAACCTCGGTAACCCCAGGGCCGGGAATGATGACATCTTCCTCCCAGGTGGCCATAAAGGCCTTACCGGAAACAAAGCAACCGGCGGCGACCACAATCAGCATGATTATGGCCACAATCTGATTCTTTTTCATGATTCGCCACCTTTCACTTGATCATCAGCGCCCGAAGGATGAAGGGGATGAGCACCAGCACGCCATTGAACTGTTTCTTCCAGCTCTTTTC
>CALVTV010000270.1 GCA_944363005.1 uncultured Clostridia bacterium
CATCTCGCTGCACATGAGTGTCGGCGGCGCTGCCCTGGCTACAATCATATCGCAGACCGTCTCTTCCGCACTGGTCGTGCGCTCCCTGATGCTCATGGACGGGCCTACGCGGCTTGTTCTGCGCCGCCTGCACATCAACAAGAGCCTCCTGCGGCAAATTCTGGCCATCGGCCTGCCGGCCGGCATCCAGAGCTCCGTATTCTCCCTCTCCAATGTCGTCATTCAGTCCTCCGTCAACAGCTTCGGCTCCATTGTAATCGCAGGCAATGCCGCCGCCGCAAACGTGGGCAACTTTGTCTATCAGGGCATGAACACCTTCCAGCAGTCCGTGACCTGCTTTGCCGGACAGAACATCGGTGCGCGCAAGCCCTCCCGTGTCATCCGCTCCATGTACGTCTGCCTGCTCTGGTCGGTGGTATTCGGGCTGGCGTTTGGACTGCTTTCCTGCGTGTTCGGTACGCAATTGCTCAGCCTGTACACCCCTGACGCACAGGTCATCGCCGTAGGCCTGGAGCGGCTTTACATCGTATGCGGTCCGTATTTCCTCTGCGGCATCATGGACGTAATGACCGGCGTGCTGCGCGGCATTGGCTACTCTCTGCTGCCCATGGTCGTTTCCCTTCTGGGCGCCTGCGTATTCCGCATCATCTGGGTTGTGACCGTTTTCGCCGAAATCCCAACGCTGTTCTGCCTGATGGTCTCCTATCCCGTGTCGTGGGCTCTGACCTTTGTGGTGCTTGTGGTGTTCTTTGCGCTGCTTTGGAATCGCGTTCGCAAAGAATATACCCCGGAAGAACTCGCGATCCGCTAAGCGCACAAAAAACCGCCTTTCCCTTGAGAAAGGCGGTTTTTATTTGCGATCACATTGGGATATTTGACTTTACCGCAACCTTCCATCAGGTCGCGTCCACATCTTTCATCGCTTCTTCGATCATGGCCTCGGCGTCTTCCTGCTTCACGCCCAGCAGATCCATGGCCTCCAAGGAAGCCAATCCATGAACATAGATACGGGCCATCAGGCACTTCTTTCTGGCTTGCTCGACATCTACGCCTTCCTTTGCCGAAACGATGTCGGCAAGGCGCGCATTCACTTCGCCACTCATACCGATGGCTTGGCGCTCCTGCTTGTTGCGTCTGGTCAGGAAAAGCGACCGGAACAGGTGCGGCTGTTCCACAGAGAAACGATAATACGCGAGCGCGCATGCCCGCATGGGCTGCTCTTCTTCGAGCGCTGCGCTGAGCATATCATTGAACAGCATCCATGCTTTGCTCTCCAGCGCGTTCTTCAACTCATCCATTCCAGTGAAATAACTGAATATCGGCTGGGTGGAGCAGTTCAATGCCTTCGCCACAGAGCGGGCATTCACATTCTCCATTCCCTCCCGACAATACATCGAGAATGATGTTTCCAGAATCATTTCCCTGGTTATTCTTTGCTTCGGCGGCATTGTTTCACTCCCTTTTCAGCGTTCGACTTATGTTACCATGTTTTGGGCGTTTCGTCAACTCACGACTTACAAAGTTTTTGCCCGGATCTGTAAACGTCTGGTAGGTGCTCGTTGCTATTTCTCCTTGTATATGCTACAATAAACACATCTCAACGGAGGAGAATGGTGTTATGAAACAATTTTTGGCAATTGTTTTTACGATTGCGTTCACCCTCAATCTTTCCTGCGCATGTGGCGAAGCGCTCACCCCGGAGGAGATGCTCGCCGCCGAAGAAGCGAACATGGCGCAGGATCTGCCCCTGTCATCCTCGGATGCGATCGATCCCTCAGCGCGTGCGGAGATGATCGATTCCATCATCGCCCTTGCGCAGCAGCTGTATCAGGATGCTGCGGGCAAAGCTCAGCGTGCGCAGTATTCCGGCGATATATACATCTGCAAGAATTTCACGGTGCATCTTTTCCGCGAAGTCAGCCCGGACTATCGCATGGCCGCGTATCCGGATACGGAACTGGTCATTCCCAACAATCAACCGCGCGAGGACTGCGCTCCCTACACGTACGGAATCGAATGGGAAGAAGTTTCCGCAGAGGAAGGCAATCCCTTTGTCGAGGCCGCGCGCTTTCGCTACGATGACACATTGACCATGGAAGAAAACCGCCAGAAAGCGCGCGAATTTCTCATGCAGGCACAGCGAGGCGACTTTTTCCAGATGGCGGCAAACTATTACTACGGCGTGGGTGCGCACAGCATGATTTTCATTGCGGATTACGATCCGCAGACCGATACCGTCCGCTGGACCGACTCCAACATGAAAGGCAAGTCCATCAACGGCGAACGCTATGCCTACGTGCAATTCGACGCCGTGAAGGAAATCGACTGGTTCGTGGATGCTTTCTGCCGCAAAAAATATGGCGCTACCATTTACCGCCTGCGCGAGGATATCGTCCGCGCCGAATAAGCAATCTCCCCGTCACGCCTGCATGGCATGACGGGGAGATTTTTTCGAAAGCCCTCACATTGTATTAACTAAAAGTTTACACACGTTTCGAGAAAATTTTCATCCCAATTGAGATTTTCCCGCCGCGCGATCGTATGCTTCCTGATAGAGCATCTCCTGAGCGATAATGGGCGCTTCATCCCCAGGTTGACGGCGGACATACCGGCCATCCGGCTGCATATCGCGCGCCTGGCAGTTATCCTGCAACATGACGTCAAAAATACGATGCAGCCGTTCACGCAGCTCCGGATCATAAACCGGGGCAGCGACCTCCACGCGGCGCACGGTATTGCGGGTCATGAAGTCCGCGGAAGCAATGTACATCCGTTCACGCTCCCTGGTGCCGAAGATGTAGATGCGAGAATGCTCCAGGAATCGACCGACCACACTGATCACCCGAATGTTCTCCGTTCTTCCCGGAACGCCTGCGATCAGGCAGCAGATGCCGCGGACAATCAGATCGATCTTCACGCCCGCACAGGAAGCGGCAATCAGCCGGTCGATGATGCGCTTATCCGTCAGGGAGTTGATCTTTACGCCAATATAAGCCGGTTCGCCGCGGCGGGCATGGACGATCTCATCGTCAATCATGTCAACCACCGGGTTTTGCAGGCAATGCGGGGCAACCAACAGGTGTTCCGTGTGCTCTACGGTTTCCCCCTTGGCCAGCGCGCGGAACACAGCGTCCGCTTCCCGGCCGATCTCCTGATTCGCCGTCATCAGCGCGATATCCGTGTACAGGCGCGCCGTCTTTTCGTTGTAGTTGCCCGTTCCAATCTGGGTGATGTACTCCGTCTGCCCATCCTGCCGGCGGGTAATCAGGCAGAGCTTGGAATGCACCTTGTAGCCGTCCAGGCCGTAAATCACATTGCAGCCCGCTTCCTCCAGCCGGCGCGACCACTCGATATTATTCTCCTCGTCAAAGCGCGCCTTCAGCTCAACGAGCACCAAAACGTCCTTCCCGTTCTCCGCCGCTTCGATCAGCGCCTCGACAACCTGGCTCTGGCGCGCAACGCGGTAAAGCGTCATCTTGATGGAGACGACCGAATCATCATTGGCCGCCTCCTCCAGCATATCCAGGAACGATTTGATGCTCTCGTACGGATAGGAAAGCAGCTTATCCTTTTCGCGCACCTGCGCCAGAATCGACTCTCCACTGCGCAAAAACGCGGATTTCTGCGGAACACGCTTGCCGTAAAACAGCTCGCTGTTCTGACGCAGAATGTCCTGAATCTGGAAGAGGAAGGACAGATCCAGCGGGGAATTGCCGCGGAACACGTAGTGATTATCGACATCCATGTACTTGCAGAGCGTCTTGATGATATCGCCGTCGAGCTCACGGGACATCTCCAGGCGCACAGGCGCCAGGCGCTTGCGCTTTTTAATCAGTTCAACCATGAACTCGCGATAATCAATGTCGTCCTCGTAAAGCGCATCCGGATCGATATCGGCATTGCGAGTCACGCGGATGAGCGATTTGGCCTTGACCTCGTAACCCGGGAACGCCTTGTAGATAAAGTGGAGAATGAGCTCCTCCGCCAGCATGTACGTCTTCTTTTCCGCCGACACCTGAATCAGCCTGGGGAACACGCCCGCGTTGCAGGGAATGATGCCCAGCTTGCGCTTGCCGTTTTTGCGTTCGAGCACGACAGCCGCGTAAATCTCCTTGTTTTTGAGAAACGGAAACGGCTGGCGGCGGCTGACAATGGTCGGAGAAATCAGCGGAGCGATATCCAGATCAAAGTAGCGCTCCAGCCGCTCGCTCTCCTGCGCCGTGATCTTGCGGAAATCCACCAGACGAACGCCAAGTTCCTCCAGCTGTGCCATGAGTTTGGCATACACCGCATCTTTTCGCGCATTGAGCTTTTTGACCGTGCTGATGACGGCGTCAATCTGCTCCTGAGGGGTCATGTCCGTCTTATTCTCCTGCATATTAGGAGACAGCGCTTTCTGGTCGACCAGCGAGCCCACGCGCACCATAAAAAACTCATCGAGATTGCTCTGATAGATGGACGCAAAGGAGAGCCGCTCGCACAGCGGCGTCATCTCACTTTCCGCCTCTTCCAGTACCCGATCGTTGAATTTGAGCCAGGACAGCTCCCGATTCATAAAGACCGTGTTTTCTTCCATGAGATTCGCACATTCCTTTCCGCTTCAGCTATGCAAGCATCCTATGCGGCACAGCCGATTTCAAGATGTACTTTTTCCTGCTAAAACAAAACCGGCATGCTACCGGTTGCATTACAGGCAGAGGCCCGCACCCCCTTTGCGCTCCAGGCGAGAACGACGCCTGGCAAGGGGATTTACAAACAAAAACATCCCGTACCTTAAGCATACGGGATGTTGTTTGGAAAGTCAATCGCTTTTCGATCAATTTTGAGAAAAAAATCCTTTACACATCTGCATAAATCACGCCATTCCTGCCGGTTCGGCACAGAGAACCTGTCTGACGAAAAAATCGATGAACCGGTTTGCCGCCATGCTGCGCACACGGCCCGCAGGCATGAGCGCATACACCGATACCTGGGGCATTGCAGGCTGTCCCGAGTAGGTCAGCGGCTTGCTCACGTAGCCATCCACAGCCGGAACAACCGACGCATAAAACTGGTTGCTCAGCTTGAGCGCCCGCTCCTCGCGGACTGTGTGCAACATGCGAAGGAAATTGCCCGCCTGCGCCAGCTCTCCCTGCGCGCCGATGCCCAATTCTTCCAGAAAACGGCAAAACCGGCGCAGGAAATCTCCCCCGCTGTCCGGATAGATCAGCTTTCTCCCTTCCAAATCCCACGGGGTCAAGACTTCTTTCTGCGCCAGAGGATCCTCGCTGGCCATCGTCACCAGCAGGTCCATACTGCGAAGCAGCTGGCTGTCATATTGCGCATACCGTTCCGATTGCATGCAGGTGATCACCATGTCCAGCTGTCCTTCGTCCATCTTGTGCAGCAGCTCGCGGGAAAGTTCCCCCTCGACGACCAGCTCAATCCCCGGATATTGCCTTTCGAACGCTTCGCTCATCTCTTTTGTCCAGAAATTCCAAATCATGTATCCAAATCCTACCGTCAAGCGGGTGCGCTGGTTGGTCCTCATCGACTCCAATTGCCCACAGCACGCCTTCCAGAGCGAAAGGATTTTCAACGCATAGGAATAAAACTGCTTGCCCTCCGCCGTCATCTCCACGCCTGAACTGGCGCGCACGAGCAGCTCCACCCCCATCTCATTTTCGATCCGCTTGATGATCATGGAGAGCGTCTGCTTGCTCATAAACAGCTTTTCTGCCGCTCGGGACATCTTTCCCTCCCGGCAGACCATCACATACGCCTCAAGCGCAGAAAAATCCAATATTCGCACCTCCGTGTCTTCGTTTTAAAGTGCCAAAATGGTTCTATTTTATACTCATCTTATCACGCTGTCAGGCAAGAATCAACGCCCTTACGTCCAATTTTTTTGGACTTGGGTTCGATTATATTTGATTGAAATTTGACAAAGATCTGCTAGAATGAAGCTAACAATGCACAATCACAAGGAGGTTATTTGGGCATGAGCAACAAATTATCGCGCCGCCAATTCCTTAAAGGCACCGCGCTGAGCGCGGCCGGTCTGGCGGCAGCGGGCATCCTTGGCCCTCAGGCGTCGGTCGCCGAACAGGCGGACGCGGGCATCCAATGGGACTATGAAGCGGACGTCGTGGTCATCGGCGCAGGCGGAGCAGGCCTGCCCGCCGCCCTCAAGGCCATGGAAGACGGCGCATCCGTGCTGCTGGTGGAAGCCAACTGGGACGTCGGCGGCCATTGCGCCGTGAGCGGCGGCAACCTGCATTCCGGCTGCGGCACCGAAATCCAGAAAAAATACGGCATCCAGGACTCGGCCGATCAGTATTACATCGACCATACCAGCGGCGTAACGCTCTCCACGCGCTTTGACGACCGCACCTATGTGCGCTCCGTTGCGGACAGCATGGCCGAGTGCTATGAGTTCTGCATTTCCAAGGGACTGATCGTTCAGGACCGCGAGCCCACCCGCCAGAACTACGTGCTGGACGGCTTCACCGAGCCCGAGAGCGTCGCGCGCTGGACGTACACCGATGCCTCGACCGAGGGTTGGGAGGATCTGTACACGGGCAAGGGCAACGCCGGCCTGGGCATCACCCGCCCGCTCGAGCGCACGCTGCGCCAGCAGGGCGCCCGCTTCCTGCTCAACTATCACATGGACAAGATCTACCGCGAGGGAACCTTCTCCGGCCGCGTGCTGGGCGTGATGGCGACGTATACCCCGCACATTTTGCCGGATGAGACCGAGCCGCTGACCAGCCTGTTCACCGAGGGCAACATCGAAACCACGCAGCAGCAGGTCAACATCAAAGCCAACAAGGGCGTCATCATCGCCACCGGCGGCTCCATCGGCAACGAGCGCTTCCGCACGATGTTTGACCCGCGCCTTGGCCCGGAGTTTGACGGTCTGTCCGGCATGCCCTTCTCCGATCAGGACGGCTCCGGCGAACTGGCTGCAATGGAAATCGGCGCTTCCCTGGGCAATCTGGCGTCCTTTATGCAGCACGGCGGCCACCAGATCACCATGGCCAACCGCTTCGGCTGCCGTTACGGCTACGGCGGTGGCTACAACGAGAAGAGCAAGCTCTGGAAGCTCGTCGTCGCCAACGGCATTTCCCCGGACTACGACAGCCTGTGCATCGTCAACATGATCGGCCAACGCTGCGGCAACGAGGACAAGGGCGCGGGCGGCAAGTACTCCTATGACTCCTATGAGTTCTTCAACACCGCGCTGGCCAGCGTCGTCATCGACGAGAAGGGCGACGGCAACGCGCAGCGCTATGGCGGCCCGCTCTGGGCGATCTTCGATCAGGACGCCGTCGAGCGCAACGACTGGAAGATGGAGCAAGGCGTCGTCGATTTCGACAATGGCTACTGCTTCAAGGCCGATACGCTCGAAGAGCTTGCAAACGCCGTGGTCAACAAGTACTACGAGCACGTGAAGATGGACCCGAACCTGCTGGTGGAGACCATCCGCCGCTACAACGCCTTTGTGGAAGAGGGCGTGGA
>CALVTV010000271.1 GCA_944363005.1 uncultured Clostridia bacterium
GGGCCGGGCGGCTTCGGCCTCGTCTACGTTTCCAAAGACTGAGCAGAATTGCTTCCATGGACGCAAGGCCACTTATTCCATTCTGAATGACTTCAAACCGAATCGGACGAAGCGAAGAGCGCGCCCAACGATCCAGACGTTTTCAATCCGTAAAATTCGCTTTTCGGGCGAGGAATAGCCGAATACGAAGCAAGCGAAACACAGCATGACAAAAGAGGGCCCGTGCTCCCAGGCACAGACCCTCTTTTTCTCTTTTCAAGCGACGCTACGCCTTCATCATGCGCAGATGCTTCATCACCATGCGGGCAACCACGCCGGTCAGCACGCCGGTCAGCACGCCCGATACCATCAGTACCGGCAAATAGGTGACGATCAGCTGCGGCGTTCCGAGCACCCAAGCCGCCATGAGCATTTGCCCCACATTGAAGAACACAGCGCCCAATGCGCTCACGCCCACGATGCTCACGCCATTCATTCTGCTGAGCAGGATCATCGCGGCCACCGAAAGCACGCCACCGGCAAACGAATAGAGCATCGCGCTCATGTTCATATAGATCAGCCAGCTCATGAGCACCTTGAGCAGCATGAGCACGATTGTCTGGCGAATGCCCATCATATACAGCGCGTAAAGCAGCACTGAATTGGCCAATCCCAGTTTGATGCCCGGGATTGGAACCGGCAGCGGAAACTGTCGTTCGATGAATCCAAACACCAGCATCAGGCTCGTCAAAATGCCCGACAGCGCGATTCGCTGCACCTTCCCATTGCGCATGCAAAAAACACCTCTTTGTTTCCTCACTCCACCGGGACCATCTCAATGGTCACTTCGTTGGGCAAACAGATGACATACGTGCTCAGGATGCGGGTTTCGTAATTTTCCAGCGAAACCTCGCCCTGCCCCACGCAGTCCTGATTGTCACAGGTGGAGGATTCCATGTACACTTTTTCCGGCGTGATGTGTACCTTGTTGACCTTTCCGTCGTCCTGGCGGATGGTAATCACTTTGTCACGGTCCATCGCAATCGGGTCGCCATATTGCCGTCCTGCCACGGTGATGATGACATGTCCCTTCACCTCAGCCGTCTGGGCGGGCGGCATCGGACCGGCCACCTGCGCCGTCTCTTGGAGCTGCGACGATTCCGTCTCTTCCGGCTGAACCGTCGGCAGTTCCGTCTCTTCCGGCTCCTGCTGCGCGGGTTCAGGTGTCAAATATTCCACAGCGTCCGGCGCCAGGGTTTCCTGCGCCACGCGCTCGCTCAGATCCTTCTTGGGCATGAAACGCGAAATCGCAAAAAGCGCGACAGCCAGCACCAATATGCCCGCAATGATCCAGGCATCCTTCTTTTTCGGCATGCTTCTTCCTCCGGTTACGCCTGTTCGGCTTTGCTCTCATCGTATGCGATATCCAGAGCATTGGTGCCGTCGGACCAAAGGCGCTCCAGCTGGTAATACTCCCGATCCTGCTCGTGGAACACATGCACCATCACATCGCCGTAATCAAGCACACACCAGCGTCCCTCGCTCAGGCCCTCGCGGCGGCGCGCAAAGACATCCACCTTGGCCAGTTCCTCTTCCACGTGCTCGCACAGCGCCTTGACCTGCGGAACCGAGTGGCCCGTGGCGATCACCATGTAATCCGTGATGACGGTCATGCTCTCCACATGCAGGGCCACGATGTCCGCAGCGCGCTTGGCGTCCAGAGCCTTGGCTGCAAGTTCGGCAATCTCTCTGGGTTTCATTGGGTTTCCTCCTTATTGTTGAATGTTGTCTGCGTGTTCATAATCAAGCAACGCTGCCAGCGTATCGGGATGCAGCGTCTTGCCCTGCTGCACCACGTGCTCCAGGCTCATGCGCAATGCGGTATGCATCGCCTCGTCCAGATTCTTCCAGCACAGCGCGCGGATCTGCTCCAGCCCCGGATATGGCTTGCGGTTGGGTTCAATCATGTCGGCCAGGTAGATGATCTTCTCCAAATTGGTCATTCCGGCATGGCCCGTCGTGTGCCAGCGAATCGCCGAGAGCACCTGCGCGTCATCCACACCATAGACGTTCTTGGCGACGCACATGCCGGCCACCGCGTGCATCAACGCCTTGGATTCCTTCATGACCGGATCCAGCGGCACTTCTTTGGCAGCTTTGACCATCTGAGAAAGCGTCAAGCACTTCGCGCAGTCGTGCAAAAGACCGGCAAGCGCCGCTTTTTGCGCGTCCTCGCCGAAGACGAGCGCCATTTGCCGGGCTGTCTCCTCCACGCCGAGCGTATGTTGATAACGCTGTGCGTCCAAATCTTTTTTGAGCCTGTACAGCATTTTTTCCCGTTTCATTCCATCCGTCCCCGCTGATGATTCTTCTGCGCGCGCCCCATAAAGCGCGTGCTCCCGGATATATTGCTCCACATTGGGCGCCAACAATCCCTCAACCGGCAATCCCTCGCGCAAACGGCGCCGGATCTCCGTAGAAGAAACATCCCACGGTTTCGCCTGCATCCACTCAATGGATGCGCCGCGCGCCTGCCACTGCGCCGCGCAGCTTTTCGCCAGGGGCTCATCCTCGCCCGGGCGCATATAGACCAAGAAACCGCACAGCGTAATCACCGTATCAATTTGCCGCCACGTACCCAGCTGCAAAAGCGTATCCGTACCGATCAGGTAGAAAAACTGCAAGTCCGGCATGCTTTGACGCAGCGCCCGCAACGTATCCACCGTATAAATGACGCCTTCCCGATCGATTTCCGCGCGCGAGACGGACAAATTCTGCTGCCCCGCAATGGCCAGACAGACCATGTCATAGCGCGCCAGCTTGTCCGCCAGTTCAAGTCCCTTGTGCGGCGGATTCCCCGTCGGCAAAAAGATGACTTCGTCCACGCGGCCGCTCGCCAGCGCCTCGCGCGCCAGACGCACATGCGCCAGATGGATTGGATTAAAGCTGCCGCCCATCAGTCCAATTCGCCGCATGCGCTCCCCGCCTTCCAGTAAAAATATGCACGACTTGATATTATACCAAATTCTTTTCCTTCGCGAAAGGGGGAAAACGGATACATTTCCAAAAAAACACACACAATACGGCAAAGATTTCCCTCAACCACGGGAGGTTGTTGACAATGATGTCCCCTTTTGACGCCAAAAACAAGGCGGCAACCCTGCTGGACCGGCTGGCCATGCGGCTGATTCTGCTTTTCGCCTGCGTTGCGTATTTCTTCTATCTGTGGCGTTTGCCGCGCGAAAGCCTGATCGCAGGCGGCGGGCTGTTTGCCCTCGTGCTTTTGACGCTGGCCCTGCTCGAAAAGCGGACGCTCTCACGCCGCGACCGCCTGCTTCGTGAGCGGCTGGGTGCAGAAATCGCGCTGGAGGACCTGCTGCTCATGCCCAACGCACAAGCCTGTGAAACGGTCTGTTCCCTCTTTTGTCAAGCACTCGGCGCCCAATCGCTTCGCGCAGACGCACTGCGGTATGCGGGGGAATCCTGGCTGGTTCGCTGTGCGCAATGTCCCGGCGGTTCGTCCGCCTCGGAAGGCGATGTGCTCGCCGCGCACCGCGCGCGCACGCAGTCCGGCGAGGCGCACTGCGTATTGGTTTCAACCGGGAATTTTACCCCCGCAGCCATGCGAGCCGCGGAGTGGGTGGACCCGCCTGTCCGGCTCATCCCCGGGACGCGATTGGGCGCTCTTTTTGGCAGCCTCCACCCCGCCTTCGACGAGGAAATCGCGCGCCACGCCCGCCGCAAGCGCATGCCTTTCTCCTTCTCGCGCATCCGCGCCCTGGCCCTCTCCTCGGGCAAACTGCGGCGATATCTGCTGTGTGCGTTTCTTCTGCTTTTGCTGTATTTGAATACGGGCTCCTTCTTCTGCCTGACAGCCTGCCTGTGCGCGCTCTTGTTGGCCATGATGTGCCACCGGGAAAACCGCCGGAGTTTCGACCTGTAAATCTATTCCGCGTAAATGCGCCGCATCTCGTCGGTGAAACTGCCGTCCTCGCGATGCGTCACCAGCAGCGCCCCCACATGCAGGCCCGGTCTTCCGCCCTTGAGGCCTTCAACCAGCACCAGCTTCGGCGCCGCGTCGATCCTTGCCGCGACGAAGCGCACGCGCTTGGGCTCCACACGCGCGCCACGCATCGCGTCGCAAAGCTGCAAAAAGCGCGGCGCTGGAAACACGCAGCAAAGCCTTCCTCCCGGGCGAAGCACGCGCGCGCATGCCGCAATCCACGCATCCAGCGGGTATTCCCCGCTGCGGGCAAGCGCACGCGAGCGTTCCGGACTGACCAGCCCTGCGCCTTGCGCCGTATACGGCGGATTGCTGACGACCAGATGGCACGACTCATACCCGATGTGCCGCGTCGCATCGCGGCAATCCGCGCAGTATACGCGAATGCGCCCCTCCAGTCCGTTCAGCCGCACACTGCGCGCGGCCATGTCCGCCACATCCGGTTGAATCTCGAATGCGTCAAACGTCGTATCCACCGAGCGCGCCGCAATCAGAAGCGGCAAAACGCCCGTACCCGTGCCCATGTCGCAAACGCGCTCTCCCCGCTTGGCAACAGCAAAATCCGCGAGCATGACCGCGTCCGTGCCAAACCGAAAGCCGTTCTCCCGCTGGATGATGCGCATCCCCTGGCGCTGCAAATCGTCGATGCGCTCCCCAGGCATCAGCGCAATCTCCTGCTGCATGTCCATCCCCCCTGTGTCTCCATTGTACAGAAAACGCGGGCCGATTGCAACACCGGCCCGCGTTTTTCGATTGCAGCAAGCAGAAGTTTACTGTGCGCTCTGTGTGCCAAACGGCGTCACGTACTCCCCGGAGACATAGCCTTCGTAGTTGGCCCACGTCACATGCAGGAAGCCGTTTTCGCTTTCACCGAGCACGGTGAGCACCATGCCATAGGGCAGCGTGTAGATCACGTCGCTCGAGGCGTCCGGCTGCGCGCGCAGGTTCAAGCCATTATCGCTGTCCACTACGACGCGATACGCATCCTCCTGAACGGGTTCCGGAGTCGCAATCTCCACCGTCGGGGTCGCCATCGCCTGCTGTGCGCTTTCAAACCGGATGTACTCCGCGCTCACATAGCCATCGAGCGTACCGACCGAAACCGGATAGAATCCGTTGGTATACGCACCGATGACCGTCACTTCAACGCCATAGCCCAGCGTCGCGATGATCGCTGCGGAAGCCGAAGGCTGCGCGCGCAGGTTCAGGCCGCTCGGCGCAGTCACCACGCCTTTGCGGTTCGCTTCGGAATCGCCCGGCGTAGGCGTCGGGCTCGGCGTAGGAACCGGAATCGGCGTGCTCTGCTGGCCCATCGAGAGGTAATCCGCACTGGCATAACCCTCCAGCTGGCCACAGCGCACCGGGTAGAACCCGTTCTGCGCGTTGCCCAGGATCTGCACCGTCGAGCCATAGGGCATCGTCGTCAGGGAGGCGTATTCCGTATCCGGTCCGCTGCGCAGCTTCAGTCCGCTGGACGCCACCACCATCGCCGTTCCAACCGCAGGCTCCTGCGTCGGGGACGGCGTCACCGTGGGCTGCGGCGTAGCGGTCGGCTGGGAGGGAACCGTCTCCTCGGTCACATCCGTGACATAGACATACTCTTTCGCCACATATCCGGACAGGCTGCCCAGGCGTACCGGCAACATGCCGTTGGTCTCCTCGCCGGTGACGGTGAGCTTGGTGCCCTGCGGCAAGGTCATGATCACGCCCGAGGACAGCGAAGCCGCCGTCCGCAGGTTCAGCCCGCTCGCCGGCAGAACCACCGCGATTTTCTCCTGTGTGGGTTGCTGGGTATCCAGGCGCAGATACGCGGTTGAGCAGTATCCCGTGACGTCGCCATAGCGCACCTGGCACCACTCCTCGCCCCAGGCGAGCACGGTCACCTGCGTGCCGGAGGGCAGGCGCAGGAGCACGCTCGCTCCAAGGCTCTTATCCGCGCGCAGATTCAGGCGGGAATTGCTGTCCTGCAGGACAACCGTCGCCGTCTGTCCGCTGGTAGGCGGAACCGGCGTGGGCGTCGGCTGCGGCGTCGTCACCGAGCCGTCTGCGTCATAGACAATGTAGTCATTCATGACGTAGCCCGTCAGCGTACCATGCTGCACATACGTCCAGCTTGCGTAGCGCTCCAGCACGTTGAGCACCGTCCCGTGGCGCAGGCGGGCCACAATGGCCGATCCCGTCGTCGGCGCGGCGCGCAGGTTGAGCGTCTGGCTCTCATCGCTCAGCGCCACAACGGCCGAACCCTTGCTCTGCGTATCCGGCGGCGTCTCCGTTACGCCCTCATCGCTCACGCTCAGGTACTCATTTTTCACGTAGCCCGAGAGCGTGCCATACTGCACCCGGCTCCAGGAGCTTCCATATTCCAGCAGCGTGACCTGCGTGCCATGGGCCATCTGGGCCAGGATGGCCGAGGATGTGTTGGGTTCCGCGCGCAGATTCAGACAATCCAGCGGATTGGAGAGCGTGACCACGGCAATCTGCGCGTCGGAAACCGGGCCGTCCGGCGTCTGCTGCGTGCCGTCGATTGCGGGCAACAGCGTGCGCGTCATGGTGTAGCGTGTGCGCACGAGCCTCGGATAGTAAAACTCAAGGATCTGATCATAGGTAAACCCTTCGCGCGCCATCTGCTGCGCGCCGCGCTGGCTCATGCCCACGCCGTGGCCAAAGCGCCGGGCCGTGAGCTTGAACCCGTTCTCCATAGCCGTCACATCGAGCGTCTCGTTCTTGAGCACGTTGATGCTCATGGAACACAGGCTCTCGATCTGATTGAAGTAATCCAGCGTGACCACCAGGCTGCCGTATCCGGCGATCGTCATGCCGACGTCAACCTTGGTGTAAACGCGCGAGGGTTCAGCGTACTTGGGGGTATGGGCGCGCACCGAATCGATGCTCTCAATCGTTACCGATGCGGCGCCGATGCGGGCGGCTGCCTCCGTGCGCAGCAGTTCCGTCAGCGCGGAAACACTCGTGGTTCCGTTGTGATAAAAGGTCACGGATTTGGCAATCGAGGCGCCGTTGGCCAGATCATAGGGGTCGTCCTTGATCTGCAAATACGAATACGAGCCGCTTCCCCAGGCATTGGCCACCGATTCCGTCTGTCCGCCGTTGGACGCCGTGTAATAGCTGGCCATATACTCGCCGCCGACCGTGCCTACGATGCCGTTCGTCTCCTGCACGGCCTGAACGCATCGCGCGTTTCCGGACGGGGTTCCGTTGTACACCTGGTCGCTGGTCGTGTCCACGACGTCATACGTCGCCGCCTGCGCACTCATCTTCTTGAGCGCATAGGTGCGCGCCGCGACGGCCTGCGCCTTGAGCGCTTCCAGCGGGAAGGAATTATCCATTTCAAAAGGAAGCACGCCGCACATGTAGTCTTCCATAAACACGTGCACGATGATCTGTACATTGCCGCCTTTGGCAATGAACTCGATATCCCCCGGGTAGAGGTTCTGCGGATAGCGGGCCTGCGCAATGCGCACGCCGTTGTTGCCGCTGGTCTGATGGCGACGCAGCTTAAAGCGGCTGCCCATCGTCTGGCTCTGCCCGTTCATGGTGAGCTTGAGCGTACCGCCACTGTTTGAAACCGTGAGCTGCGTGCCTCGTGCAATGGCCCGAGAGGTATCCCCTCCAATGGAATAACTGCCATCCACCGTCAGGTCAACCTGCGTCTTGGAACCGATGGAAGACAGATACACGCGAACCGTGCCCGAGACCGTCGAACCCTGGACAATGCCGCTGGTTGCACCTGCCGTCACAGGCAGCATCAGCCCCAGCAGGATCACCACCAGCAGGCCCGATATCCATCTCACCGTTGTTTGTGCCATGTATCTATCCCTCTTTCGTCAAGAAATTCGCTTATTCGTCTCCGAATCACAAAAGCAAACGCATTGTATCATATTCCTCCGCGGTTTGTAAATCAATTGAGGCCTGCCAATGCCTGTCATCCCAAGGCATCAGGACGGATCTTCCAGCAAGTGATGCCTTGTGAGCGGCACACATTTCTGCTATAATAGGTGAAGCTTGATGCGAATCTGTAAGCGGAGGTCAACCAAAATGAAAAAACTGGCTGCCGGAATTCTGCTTGTGCTGTTGCTTGCGGCGCTCTCCCTGCCCGCCGGCGCGACGATGAACAAATACAGCACGCTGTTTCTGGATACGTTTGACACGGTCATCACGCTCATCGGCTATGCCGAAAGCGAAGAGCTCTTCAATGAGCAGGCCGAACAAGTCCATGCCATGTATCTGCATTTACACAAGCTGTTTGATACCTACAACAGCTACGAAGATGAGGGAATCATCAGCATTTATACGCTCAACGAGCGCGCCGCCAAGGAGCCCGTTGAAGTTGACCCTCTTCTGTTCTCCCTGCTGACCTTCTGCAAGTCCAATTACGAACTGTGCCAGGGGCAGGTAAACGTGGCGATGGGCAGCGTGCTCTCCATCTGGCACGACTATCGCGAGGCAGGCCTTTCCGATCCGTCGCAGGCGCAGCTTCCGCCCATGGAAGCACTCCTCGCAGCCAGCGAACACACGGATATCAACGATCTGATCCTCGATCCTGAAAAGATGACGGTCTACTTCGCCGATCCGCAGCTCAAGCTCGATGTCGGCGCAGTAGCCAAGGGATATGCCACGGAGTTGGTCAGTCAAATGCTTCTCTCCGGCCCGATGCCTTCCTTTATCATCAGCGCCGGCGGCAATGTCCGCACGGGCAACATCCCGCAGGATGGCCGCTCGGCCTGGGGTGTCGGCATTCAGGACCCGGACGGCGACGTGCTCGGCCTGAGCGACTACGTCGAAGTGCTCTACATTCACGATGTCTCCGTCGTCACCTCCGGCGACTATCAGCGCTATTACGAAGTGGACGGCGAGCGCTATCATCACCTGATCGATCCGGATACGCTGATGCCTGCCACGGATTTCCGTTCGGTTTCCATCATCACAGAGGATTCCGGCTACGCCGATATGCTTTCCACGGCTGCCTTCCTGATGCCCTACGAGGAGTCCCGCGCGTTCATCGACTCGCTGGACGGTGTCGAAGCCATCTGGCTCTTCCCGGACGGCAGCATGAAGATGACCTTCGGAGCGATGAATGTGGCCAAGTCCTGCGGCGCGACGAACAACTGATCCGTTTGAGAACAAAACCCTATTCCCTTAGTACACGATTCCAAATCCCCTTTTCCCTGTGAAAAGGGGATTTTTCTTTTTCCGCGAATGCAGCGGCGCGCACGCCCAAAGCAAAAAAGCGCAGCCCGGAGATCCGGACTGCGCCGCTGTGTTCATCAAAATCCCAAAGTGCCGCTGTCGTCATTTTTCACCCACCGCTCGCGGTAGGTCGGTGCCCTGTGGCGCACTTCTGCCGTCCCCTAGCGTCAAAGACGGGGGCATGACATCCATGAACCAACTCCGGGCTCCTGTTATGAAAATGTAGGAGAAAATAAGACGACTGGCGAACACCCCAGGACGTGCGACCGGGAAAATATCTCTCGCCGGTTTCTGAGAATATTATATCAGCCCCCCATGACGCTGTCAACGGCTTTTTACTCGTTTTGCGCGTCGTTCTGCGCGTCGTTTGGCGGGGTCTGTTGGGGCTCTGGCGTCAACACGTTGACCTCTTGCGCATCGGTTTGCAGGCGCACGCGCATCGCCGTTTCAAAAAACGCTGCGGGCACATACACCGTCTCCCCGATTGTCGTGAGTTCCGTGTCCACAGGGATCAGCAGGCCGTCCTTCTGCCAGGTGATCTCGCGGGCCGTGTTGTCGCTGTCCACCCAGGTGACGCTGATGCGGCTGTCGTCCTTGTCCATCTGCACGCTCTTGCGCACGAGGGTTTCCTCCGCCTGCTCTTCACGCTCGACTTTCCAGCCCAGCGCGCTGGCGGTTTCCTCCAGCGGGAGCAGCAACTTGTCCCCTTCCATGACCGCGCCGACGTCCAGCGTCTCCCCGTCGACGCGGAGCGATAACGGACCCGGCGTCTCCTCGCCGCCCGCTTCCATGGTTGCCTGCGCGTCGGCCGTCGTCTGCGGCTGTGCGGTCATCTCCTGTGCTGTGCCCGGGGTCGGGGTGCTCACAGGCGTCGTATTGGGCGTGCAACCCGTCAGCGCCGCGGCTCCTGCCAACAGGCCGGCCGCCAGCAAAGCTTTTTTGCGATTCATGATTCAGTCCTCCTCAACGCTGTTTTAGAATGTGCGTCCATTGAGAAGGTTATGCGCCGCCTGGCGCGCTCATGCCGCTTTTTTTACGCTTTGTTCGCCGCAATCCAGTCGGCAATATCCTTCGCCACCTGCGGATCGACCTGCTTGGGCTCCTGATATGCGGCCTGCGCCTGAAGGATGGAATCGTTCTCGCCCGCCGGCATCATCAGGTGATTGAGGCCGGGATACGTCTTGTAGGTAAAGCGCGCATCGTCGCCAAGGCGCTGCTGCCAGGCTTCAAACGCCTCGCGGCTGACCTGAAAGTCCGCCTCGCCCCAGACAAAGAGGAACGGTTTTCCACAGTCAAGCGCAATCTGCGCCTGATCCATGCGCGCCATGTGCGCCAGATACGTCCCCGGCATGCCAAAGACGGTCATGGACGCCGCCTCTTCTTCCGAAAGATCCGCAAGGCTCAGCGCTTTTTCCCGCTCCTGCTCCACCTGCGCGCGCAGCGCCTCTTGTTGCTCCTCGGGCATGGCCTCAATCACCGCCAGATTCTGGGCATAGGAAATCTCCCAAAGCTGCTGCGGTGTGCCCGCAATGGAGATTCCGCCGTCGAACCCGCACGCCTGCACCAGATATGGCGTGAGCATGCCGCCCTCGCTGTGGCCAATGAGCATCACGCAGGCCGCGTCCGTCTGCTCCCGCAAGACGCGCAACGCTTCCGCGACCGGTTCGAGATACTCCTGATCGACGGTTTCAACTGGCCATTCCGGATGCGCGTATGTGATCTTGTCAAAGCGCAGGCTGCCCACGCCCAGCGCCGCCAGGTCATACGCCAGATCGCGCAGCGGCTTGTTGGCGCCGATGGTTTCGTCCATGTCGCTGGGGCCGGAACCCTGCGCGAACACCACATACGGAGTGTTCGCGTCCGCGTTCTCGGGGCGCAGCAGTTCGCCGTCAAGCTCACGCTCCGTGCCTTCAAAGAGCTTGACCGCTTCGGCCGTCACACCCGCAGGCAATTCGCGTTCTTCCGCTGTCACCACGGACACCGGCGCGATATACAGGCCGCTGATCTCGCCTTCGGCGTTGAAGGCCAACATCAGCTGAGAAGTTCCGTTCTCATGCAGAATCTGCGCGGCTGCGCTGGCGCTTGCAACGTCCGCCGCGATCTCGCCCACGCCCGTCACGGCGCCCAATTGGGCCACCAGCGTGTTCAAGCCGCCCTCCAGCGTCGTTTCATCGACCGCCGCGCGCATGGTATCGTCAAACTGATCGACGATCGTTTCAAAATCGCCCTCCACCAGCGCCGTCACGACGGCCAACGCCTGCTGCTGCAAGGCATCCACTTCCTCCGCCACGCCCACGCTTCCCAGCAAAAACAGGCAAAGCACGAAGGCCAACATCTTCTTCATCGTAAAACCTCCTTCATCGCGTCAGCCCTTTTTCTGGGCTTGAATGCGTTCATATAGATCGTTGAGATAGAGCCAGCGTTCCTGAGCGGCCTCAAGCGCCTGCTGTGCCGCTTCCTTTTGCGCGCTGAGCGCCGTCAGCTTGACAAAGTCGCTCGCGTTTTGTTCGATTTGCGCGTCGATCTGCGCAAGCTCGCCCTCCAGCTTTTCCAGCGTCGCATCGATCGTCTCAAATTCCCGCTGTTCCTTGAAGGACATGCGCAGTTCTCGCGTGCGCTCCCGCTTGACCGGTTCCGCCGGGCTTTCGCGGCGGGCATTGGTCTTCTCCTCCGAAAGCGCGTCCAGGTACTCCGAGAAGGAGCAGATGTATTGCGTCACGCGCCCGTCCCCCTCAAAGGCGAACAGGCGGCCTGCCACGCGGTCAAGGAAGTAGCGGTCATGCGAGACAACCACCACCGCGCCCTTGAACGTCGAAAGGTAATCCTCCAGGATTTCGAGCGTGGCGATATCCAGATCATTCGTCGGCTCATCCAGCAACAACACATTGGGCGACGCCATCAGCACGCTTGCCAGATACAGCCGCCGCTTTTCCCCGCCGGAAAGCCGCTCCACCGGAGTATACTGCACATCCGGCGGAAAGAGAAACTGCTCGAGCATCTGGGAGGCGGAAAAGCGCCCTTCCGGCGTCTGAACGTATTCCGCGATGTCGCGCATGAAGTCGATGAGCCGCATTTTCGGGTCCATATGTGGGAATTCCTGCGCAAAAAAGCCGATATTGACGGTTTCACCAATCTGGACCGTGCCCGCGTCGGGCGTCAGTTCCCCCGCCAGCAGGCGCAAAAGCGTCGTTTTGCCGCACCCGTTGGGGCCGACGACCGCCATGCGCTCATCCCGCAGGATCGTGTAGGTAAATCCGTCGATCAGCTTGCGGCCGCCCAGGCTCTTGCAGACGCCTTCGCACTCGATGATCCGGCGTCCAAGCCGCGTGCTCGTGGAGGAAAGCGTCAATTTCGCCTCCTCCTGCGGTCCGGCAATGGCGCGCATCGCCTCAAAGCGCTGAATCCGCGCCTTCTGCTTGGTGCTGCGGGCCTGCGCACCGCGGCGAATCCACTCGAGTTCCCGGCGCAAAATGGAGCTGCGCTTGCGCGCCTGCGCGTTTTCCATGTCCAGCCGCGCTGCTTTCTGTTCGAGATAGTAGGAGAAATTGCCGTCGTGCATGTACAATTCGCCGCCGTCAAGCTCCGCGATGCGGGTACACACGCGATCGAGGAAGTACCGGTCGTGCGTGACCATCATCAACGCGCCGCGATAATGGGCAAGGCGCTCCTCGAGCCAGGCGATGGTCGCCGCGTCGATGTGGTTGGTCGGCTCATCCAGCAACAACAAATCCACCGGGCGAATGAGCGCCGCCGCCAGCGCAACGCGCTTTTTCTGCCCGCCGGAGAGCGTGCGAACGTCCACGTCGAGATCGGTCAGCCCCAGTTGCGTCAGCAGGGAACGCGCCTCGTAGGCATCCGGCGCTCCGACATCCGCGGGCGCACTGGCCAGCACCTGTTCCACAGCCGTGCGCTGCTCCCTGTAATCGGGCATCTGCGGCAGATAGGAGACGCGCAAGCCGCTTTTGCGCATGATCGTGCCCGCGTCGGGCTCCTCCATGCCGCAAAGCAGCTTGAGCAGCGTTGATTTGCCCGTTCCGTTGATGCCAACCACGCCAATGCGCTCGTGTTCCCCAATGTAGAGCGTCGCATCGGTGATGAGTTTCTTGAGCGTATAGCTCTTTTTGATGTGCTCTGCCGAGAGAATGACCGCCATGTTATACCTCGTCCTCCGCCGCTTCCTGCGCCTGTTCCTGCGCCACGGCCTCGCGCTGGGTGTCCTCGTCCATCAGCGCCGCGCGCGCATCCTCCGCGTTGATCTCGCAGAGCATCTCCCGCGTAATCTCCCCCTGCGTCGAGGCCAGACGGTTCGCCTGCGCCTGCACGAGCTTTTCAAGCGTGTTGCGCATGCCGCGCGCATTGCCGAAATCCAGCCGTTCGGAGAGCGACATCGCCCTGAGCATGCCGCGAACCACCTCGTCCGCCCCCTCGCTGACGGTGTAACCCTGGCGGTCGGCGTTCATATGCAGGATGTCCATGAGTTCCTCGTCGGTGTAATCCGCGAAGTCAATATACTTATTGAAGCGCGAAATCAGGCCGGGATTGCTCGTCAGGAAGTCGTGCATCTCGTCCGTATAGCCCGCAACGATCACCACCAGATCCTCGCGGTGATCCTCCATGAGCTTGACGAGCGTGTCGATCGCCTCGTGACCGAAGTCGTTTTCCATGCCCTTGCGCGCCAGCGCATACGCCTCGTCGATGAAGAGGATGCCGCCCAGCGCACTGTTGACCACCTCCGTCACCTTCCCGGCGGTCTGGCCCACATAGCCCGCAACCAGGCCGCTTCGGTCCGTCTCTACAAACTGCCCCTTGCTCAAAAAGCCCAGCTGCTTGTAAATCTTGGCAATCAGGCGCGCAACGGTCGTCTTGCCCGTGCCGGGGTTGCCGGTAAAGACCATGTGGAAGCTCATATCCATGACCTTCAGGCCGTGGCTTTCGCGCATTTTGCGCACCTTGATCAGGTTAATCAGCGAGTTCACCTCGCGCTTGACACCGTCAAGGCCGATGAGGCCGTTGAGTTCCTCCATCAGCGCGTCCAGCGACTTCTCCGGTTCCGGCTGCTCCTTGGCCGCCGCGGCCTGTTTTTCCGGCTCGTCGCGCATGGCCGTCTGCGTGCCCGCATGGCGGCTGGCCGCACGGGTCATCAGGAACGTCCGCAGCCCCCCGGCATACCCCGTGATGAAGCTCAGCTCCCGGCCCGAGAGATCGCCATCGACCTCCGCTGCCGCATACAGCAGCTTCGAAACGCCGTCCACGAACTGCTGCGCGCTTTGCGTGCCGTCCTTGTCGTCCATGGCGACGCAGCAGCGCAAGAGCAGCGGCGTTCCCTCCGCAAAGGAGCGGTTTTTGTGGCCGATGTTCAGCGCCGTCTCGCTCCCGGCCTTCCCGATGCTCAGCACGTCCCGGCCGGGGATTTCCGC
>CALVTV010000272.1 GCA_944363005.1 uncultured Clostridia bacterium
GCCTGGGCGACGCCCTCCAGGAACGGCATGATGAGGCCGCCGATCTCTTCCAGCTCATAGGAAAGGACGGCGTGAGGGAAACACACGGGAATCAGGCCGAGAAACAGGAGCGTGCCCGCCGCCATGACGGCAAAACCGGAGACGGCGGTGCGGACAAACAGGGTGTTCAAGTACCTTGAAACCGAGCACCGCTGCAAAATCATGTAGTCCACATGGCTCTTTCTGTTTTCCCGGTATCGCAGGGCGTAGGGAAACGCGGCGCAAACCGGGAACAGATAAATGAAGGAGCTGAAAAGCGTGGACGCGCCAAACAAATAGAGAAAGCTTTCCGCGGTCCACCAGACCAGATCGCCGAGAACATAGATCCCGCAGCACAGGAGCGCCCCCTCGGCAAAGCGCAGCGTCAGGAAGGTCTCTTTCAAAAACACGCAGATTCGATGCGGCACATTCCGCCGTGCCGGCGCGGCCGCTGTTTTGGCCTTTTCACTTCGGATCACCAGATCACTTCCGTTCCATCCAGCGCGTGAATCATCATCGCCGGTTGATCGCAGCTCCTCGCCGTGTAGATGCTCCAGACGGGGTAAAAATGAAACGTCGGGGAAAACACGCCTGCCGTGTAGCGATGCCAGACATCGTACTCGAGCAGAATGCCGGTGATTTCCGTCATCCCCTCTTCGAGGACCAGCATCTGATTGAGGTATTGCTCATACTGCGCCAGCGCCTGCTCCGGCGGGATGGGTTCGCCGCCCCGCTGCTGTTGCGGCGCCTTAAACCGGCAATAGCCCGTGTCGATCTCCATGATCTGCTGCTGCGTCATGCGCACGCGGATGGATGTCCGGCAATCGTTGAGGCTGGCGTCGCTGGTTCCCATGCCGGCCGCCTTTAAGCGCATGCCGTTCAGATACGTGGGCATTTGAATTTCCAGTATCGCGTCCGCTTCCTCAAACGTATGGGGTTCTTGGTCGAACTGTAACCGGTCGTACTCACTTTGCATCGCAAAGACGTCCCAGTAGGCAACTGCCTCCGGCTCCCCGAACGCAATGCCCATGCTATCCAGGATGGCAAACGCCTCCTCTACCCGTGCCCCAAAGTCCGTCTGCGCAATCAAGGGGATTTCCCGCCAGGGGAGTTGATATCCGCGATATACGTCTGTATATGTATCATGGAGCCCGGATATCCACGCGCCCGCCCGGGTGAACTGATCCAGCTTCTCCAGATCCGCCCCATAGCGCAAGCACGCAGGCGAAAAATGCACGTATTTTGTGCCAATGATGTACGAATGGGTGTACTCCCTGTTGATGTGTTTTTCCTCCATCGCCTCGCCCGCGTGGCCCAACAGGGCATAGATCCGTTCGGCGTCCTCGCGCACGCCGGTATATCCTTCGGCGGTCAGCTCATACACCGGCTCCCCGGGAACCGGGGAGACCACGGACGTGCCCGCGTAGCGTGTGCCGTGCACATCCAGCGTGTAGTCAAAGGGCTGAACCTCCAAAGGAATGCACGATTGCGCCAGGCCGCAGGCGGAAACGCCCAGCAGGAGCAGGCTCAGCATCAGCCCTTTCGCCATGGATTTCATGAAATCGCGCCCCCTTTCCTGTGCAAGACGGAGCAGGACGGCTTGTCCTGCCCCGTCCTTGTGTTACGGATTCCATTCGCCCCTCACAGGGGCGGCAGCAACGAGGTGATTTGGATTTTACCTCGTGAACGTTTCAACAAGAAGGACAGCGCCCGTCTGGTTGTCAATCCACACCTCACACGGCTGCTGGTCCGCCTGCCCTTCGCACGTGACCTTCCAGTGCGAATCCTCCGCTTGCGCGGTGCAGGCCGCTTCGCCCTCCGCGTTCACATACTGCGTCATGAACGCAAGGGCAATCTCCTGTGCTTGCTGCTCGCTGATGGCCGCGCCGATGGCCGCCTCGGTGGGCTCGCCCAGGTACTCCATGTACCGGACGGCTCCATCGTTGGCCAGGTCCAGCATGACGCCCGGTGTGCGCTGCTCCTCCCCCGGGATCTGGGAGACTCTGACTTCCCAGCCGTTCCAACCGCCCTTGCTGCCCAGGGATACGTAAGGCATTTGCTCGAGGTCAAATCCCGCCGCCTGCACAATCTCGATGCTTCTTTGCCGGGCTTCCTCGCGCTGCATCAGCCCTTCTTCGGCCTGGTTGATGCCCATGTAGTCCGTATTGAGCAGCTCCGAAAGCTTTTGGGCGTCCTGGCATTGCCCGAAGTCTTCGGCAAACTGCGCCCATTGCTCGCTTTCCACGTAACGATCCGCCCAATCGATCAGGAAGCTGAGCTGCATCTGTTCTTCGGGCAACAGTTCGGCGCCGTACGTCTCCTCCAATTCCATCAACGTGTTTTGGAGCGCCACGCGCGCTTCATCTTCCGTTTCGGCAAACGCCACAGCGCCCAACAGCACACACAGCAGCGCCACAAGTACAAGTCGTTTCATCTTTCTTACCTTCCTTTGTCGTGGGAAATGATTTGTTCTTCGTCACATGGGGTCAGCGACGCTTCCGTATCTTCTCTCTCTTCTGTAATTTGATCTTCGGACAATGGCATCCTCTCCTTTCCCGGCGCATGGCGGACAGCGCTCAAGCCTGCTCACACCGGGCTTCCTCATCAAAAGCCATCAACGCAGGCGCCGCCGCAACGCGCCTCTCCCCCTCCCTGTATAAGACAACCGAGGAGGCCAAAACGGGACAAACTTTTTTCATTTTTTGAATATTTTTTTGACGCTGCGGGCGATTTTGATCGTTTCCTCCTTGGGTATCCCACTGGTATCCACGCTGAACCACTTTTCCCCGTTGTC
>CALVTV010000273.1 GCA_944363005.1 uncultured Clostridia bacterium
GCCTCCTCCCGGAGTCTGGTCACTTCCCGCGCGGCGCGCAGCGCGTCGCTTTGCATGGGGCCGCTGGTGACGTGCGGTTCGGGCAGGATGCCGATATCGACCATTCCAGCGGCCAGCATGGTCGCCAGCTCGCTGTGCTCGGCGACGTATTCGACGGTGACGCTGTCGCTCAGGCCGTTCTGCTCGAGAATATAGTTGATGGCGTATTCCGGAACGGAGCCCTGGCCCGTCGCGTAGACGGTACGGCCGGCGAGATCGGAGACGGACTGGATCGTCTCGTCCGACGTGACCACATGCAGCACGCCCAGCGTGTTGAGCGCGAGCAGCTGCACATTGCCGCTCGTCTTCTGGTAGAGAGTCGCAGCCAAGTTGGTCGGACAGGCTTCGATGTCCGCGCTTCCGCTGGCTACGGCCGCGACGATGTCGTTGGCGGCGGTGCAGGCGGTGAACTCGTAGGCACCTTCGTTGTTTTCCATCAGGCCGACCATGCCGATGCCGGTCGGACCGTTGAGCATATACACGCGCGTGGGCTGTTCCTCGGCCAGCGGGGAAGCCGACAGCAGCATCAGCAGGCTTGCGAAGAGTACGGTAAGGATGCGTTTCATGGTTTTGTACCTCCTTATAATTGACATTAGTATACCATAAATCGCCCAAAGATGACAACGCCATTGTCATTTTCGCTACGTGGGCAGGCCCCAGGCATCTTGAGGGCGAAGTCCGCAATTTTTTAAAAGGAAGGTGAAACATTTTGCGGCGTTGTTTCGTCTATATTTGTGAAAGGTCGATTTGTCTAGGAATATGTATGCGGGTTAGCGGATAAAGTTGGTGCGCTTCTTTTCGGCTTCGGGCGCGGGAGGAAGCAGGCCGTGTTCGCGGGCAAGGGCGAAAGCGCGGATCATGTACGCCATATTGCGTCCCAATGTGCGCATGATTTGCAGTCCTTCTTCGTCCTGGCGGACCTCTGCGGGCGAGTTGCCGTGCACCATGGCCCAGTATTGGCTGGGCGCGATGGGCATGCCGGCGATGTAAAAGTACTTGTTCAGCTGGTCAAGCGCGGCCGTTGTGCCTGCGCGGCGCGCGCTAACGACAGCCGCACCGACTTTGCCGCGCATCTGGCCGGAACCCGCATAGAACATTCGATCAAGAAAAGAGGTGATGCTCCCGCCTGCGGAGGCGTAATGCACGGGGGAACCGATGACCAGCCCTTCGCAAGAGCCCATTTTTTCCAACGCTGCGTTGACCGGATCATCTTCAAAGACGCAGCGGTGCGTGCGGGCACATCCTCCGCAACCGATGCATCCGCGCACAGGGCCTTGACCGATATGCATGATCTCGCCGTGGATGCCCTCCGCTTCAAGGGCTGAGGCCACTTCGCATAGCGCGGTGTACGTGCAGCCGTGCTCATGCGGGCTGCCATTGAGAAGAAGAACGTTCATTCAATGATCACTCCTTTGCTTGTACTGCACCCTATGCGGTTTGCGGGGAAAAGGTGCAGTCTGATTGTCGCGCAGCGTGAGAAATTTGTCAAGTTTTTCGAAAAGAACGAATATGGCTTGAAGCCATGCTTCAAATCCTGTATAATGATAGAGGCAATTTCTCTCACGAAAAGCGAAGGAGGATGTTTTATGGGCGCGACGCTTTTGATCATGGCCGCGGGCATGGGTTCCCGCTATGGTGGCAATAAGCAGGTGGATGGCCTTGGGCCCAATGGCGAAATCCTGATGGAATACTCGATCTATGACGCGATCCGCGCGGGATTTGATCACGTGGTGTTTGTCATCAAGCCGGGTATGCAGGAACTGCTGGCGGGCATTTGCGGCGATCGTATTGCCAAGAAGGTCAAAGTCGATTATGTGTTCCAGGATTTTTCCAGCGTGCCTTCTTTCTATCAGATCCCTGCGGAACGCACCAAGCCCTTTGGCACGGTGCATGCGGTGCTGGTGGCCAAGGACGTCATCAAGCAGCCGTTCTGCGTACTCAACGCGGATGACTACTATGGCGTTTCCGCGTTCAAGACTGCGTACGACAAACTGCAGACCATGGCTGCGGAGCATGAGGCTGCCATGGTTGGTTATATGCTCAAAAACACCGTCTCCAAGAACGGCACTGTCTCGCGCGGCGTGTGCAAGGCGGACGAAAACGGCAACCTGACCCAGGTTGTGGAGACGCTCAAAATCAAGCTGTACGAAAACGGAGAAATCCGGGATATCGAGCAGGGTGAACCCGGCGTGATGCTGGATCCCGACGGTCCGGTGAGCATGAATTTCTGGTGCTTCACCCCCTGGATGTTCGGCAAACTCGAGACGTATTTCAACGAGTTCCTTGCAAGCCTGGCGCCGGATGCCATCAAGGCCGAGTGCCTGTTGCCCGTCTGCGTGGATGCGCTGATGCACAAGGGAGAGCTGACCGTCTCGGTGCTCACCACGGATGCCCGCTGGTTCGGCGTCACCTACAAGGAGGACAAGCCGGCGGTGCAGGAAGAGCTTCGCAAGCTCCATGAGAGCGGCGTATATCCGGCTTCGCTTCACGAATAAACCCGAGATCCCGTGCAGCTGCTGAACTGGCGCCTGCATGGGATTTTTGTCTTTTTTGAACGCGCTGGCTGCTGATGCGCCGCGTGCGAGATACTTCAGGAGAAATATGAAACGCAAATTAACCCGAAGCCAGATGGGCGATCAGGTCAAGGTCCGCAAGGCCGTATGGATTTCCATTGCGGTCAATGTGCTGGAGATTGTGGCTGGTTTGGTAATGGTTGTGCTGGTCAACCGGATGCTCAGCTCCGGCGTGGAGGCGAGTTTGGCGCGCATGACGACCATACTCTGCGTGACGATTGTAGGCTGGGGGGCCTTGACGGATATCGGTGCCTCGCTGACCAATCTGCGGATGGTCAAGCGCACCCAGGAGATGGAAGAAACCTATCATCAGCTCGAGGACCTCAACCGCGAAATGCGCGCGCAGCGGCATGACTTCATGAATCATTTGCAGGTCGTCTACAGCCTCATTGAAATGGATGAAGCCAAGGAAGCCATGGCGTACATGGACAAGATTTACGGCGATATGCAGCGCGTTGGGCGGATGATGCGCACGGCCTGTCCTGCGGTCAACGCGCTGATTCAGGCCAAGGTCGTGGAAGCGGAACGGCGCGGGGCAGAACTGCGCCTTTCCATCGCGGCCAAGTGGGATGATGAGCGCATGCCCGCCTGGGAGATCTGCCGGGTGCTCGCCAATCTGATCGACAACGCGCTGGACGCCAGCTGTGCGGCAGAGTTGCCCGAAGGCACGAAGCCGACGGTGGAATTGGTGCTGGGGGAAGATCTGCGAAGCTGGTTTTTTTCCGTTCGCAACAACGGCCCGGCCATCCCGCAGGAGATTCGCGACAAGATCTTTAAACCCGGCTTTACCACCAAAGCCACGGGTCAGGGGATGGGGCTGTTCATCGTCAACCAGACGCTCATGGAGCTTGGCGGAAAGCTGACGTTGGAATCGCGCGATGGGGATACCGTTTTTTCCGGATTTGTGCCCAGAAAGCGCCTGGGTTTGCCGGAGAACACGGAAAACTGTGAAGAACTCGCACATAAAAATGAAGATTCCATAAATTAAATGTGCAGTTTCCGTTGACAAATTAACAGAATTGTAATAGAATCTTGCTATGGTGACATGGAATGGACGGTTGTACCTCTGCGCAAGCCGGGGAAACGCCACCACAGACCAGACCGTCGTGTCCAAGGAACATGGCGGAACGAAAGAGGGGAGTTTACTGTGATGCAAAACAGGATCAACCGATGCCTGGCTACGCTGGCGATCCTGTGCGTGCTGGTCATGCTCGTTGCTGTGCCACTTGCCAGTGCGGCAAGCTACAGCAAAGTATATGGTCAGACGCAGGACAAAATCCGCGTGCGCGAGTCGGCATCGACCAACGCAACAATCATTGACAACATTGTCAAGGATGCGTGCGTGTACGTGACCTCGTCCAAGACGAGCGGAAGCTATACGTTCTTGCAGGTCAAATATCGCGCTTCGGACGGTGAAATCGCTACCGGCTGGGCCTGCATGAGCGACGGGAAGGAAACGTACATCAAAATCCTGAGTACGGATCAGGCCAAGAGCAAATTCAGCGTCAGCGGCGGCGATTTGCCCAGCAAAAAGGTGGGCACATTTACGGCGGCTGAGCGCAAGGCCAGCGCGGATGATTCGGATAATACGTACATCAAGCTCAATTCAAGCGGCACGGCGGTCAAAAACTTGCAGACCAAGCTGCAGAAGCTGGGCTACTACAGCGCGGAACTGACGGGCAATTGCGGCCCCAAGACCGAGCAGGCGATCAAGGACTTCCAGAAGGACAATGGCCTGACGGCGGACGGCATTGCCGGACCGCAGACGCTGGCCAAGGTTGACGCGGCGTACAACGCACTGGGCAGCAGCTCCAGCAGTTCGTCTTCTTCCAGCAGCGGTTCTGCGCTGCGCCTCAATTCCACCGGTACCAAGGTCAGCGACCTGCAGAGCGATCTGACGTTCCTTGGCTTCTACTGGGCGGATATCACCGGCAATTTCGGAGAAAAGACCGAGACGGCTGTCAAGCGCTTCCAGGAGGAAAACGGCCTGACGGTGGACGGCATTGCAGGCAAAAAGACGCTTGACGCCATCGCGCGTGCTGTGGCCGCCAACGGCGGGAACTCTTCGAGCTCTTCAAGCTCTTCCAGCAGCGGAACGGTGCTCAAACTGAACAGCCAGGGCACGAAGGTTTCTCAGCTTCAGACGGACCTGACGCAGTTGGGTTATTACTATGCGGATATTACGGGCAACTACGGCGAAAAGACCGAGGCTGCCGTGAAGAAATTCCAGAAGGACAAGGGCCTGACGGCGGACGGTATTGCCGGTACCAAAACGCTGAACGCGATTGCGGCGGCGGTCGAGGCGGCGGGTGGTTCCGCGTCTTCGGGCGGGTCTGTGACCAATGGCACAGCGGGCCTCAAGCTCGGTTCCACGGGCACGGAGGTCAGCAACCTGCAGAAGAACCTGACGACGCTGGGCTACTATTACGGCGATATCACCGGTCACTTTGGTACGATGACCCAGACGGCCGTCAAGAAGTTCCAGAAGTCCCGCGGACTGACGCAGGATGGCGTTGCGGGTGAAAAGACACTGGCGGCCATTGCCAGCGCGGTAGAGGGCACGGGCTCCACGCCTGCCGGTTCCGCCGGTACGTCGCTGCGCGAGGGCGATACCAGCGCCAAGGTCGGCGATATGCAGACGCGCCTCAAGTCGCTGGGTTACTATTACGGCGAAATCACCAATCACTTCGGATCGCTGACCAAGCAGGCGGTCAAGAAGTTCCAGGATGCGCAGGGCCTGACGGTGGACGGCATCGCCGGTCCGCAGACGCTCAACAAGCTTTATGCGCTGACGGGTGATTCTTCCGGTTCTGTTTCTGAAGGCGGTTCCGGTTCCGGTTCGACGGTGACCACGGATAAATCCTATGGCCGCATGGTCAAGAACAACGTGTACCTGCGTTCGCAGGCGTCTACCTCTTCCGCTGCAGTGGCCAGCCTCAAGCAGGGCACGCTGGTGCGTATCACCAAGATCTACACCACAGCGGACGGCGTGAAGTGGTATTACATCACCGTGGCGGTTGGCAACTATACCTATAAGGGCTATATCCGCTCCGACATGATGGAAACCATCACGGAGGATGAGTACAACAATGCGGGCGGCGATTCCGATAACAATATCAGTGACCAGGAAACGCTGGGCATGATCGTGGTTACCGGTAGCAATGTACGCCTGCGCTATAGCCCGAATACCAGCGCGGATGTGGTTGGCACCGCCAATCGTGGCGACGTGTTCTACTATGTGGATACCGTCGCGGGCTGGTTCCAGACCAAGACCGGTTACTGGATCAGTTCGGATTACGCACGCGTCATGACGGATGACGAAATCAAGGACTACGTGGGCGGCGGCGGAAGCTCTACCTCGGGCTCGACGTACCGTTATGGCTCCACGGGTACGGAAGTTAAGTACATTCAGACGGCGCTCACAAAGCTGGGATACTACAGTAATAGCATCACCGGCCACTTTGGTAACAAGACGGAGGACGCCGTCAAGCAGTTCCAGCGCGACAATGGCCTCTCTGCTGACGGCGTCGTGGGCGCCAAGACGATGGCCAAGCTGCAGGAGAAGTACAACGCGACCACTGGCAGCGACGCGACGACGGAATATGACAAGGTCGTCTACAACCTGAGCTGGACGCGGTACAAGTCGGTGCTCAATAACCTGGGCCTGAAGGCAGGTAACAAGAGCTGCAAGCTGACCGACCTGACCACGGGCAAGTCCTTCAACATCTATATCCAGTCCACTGGCAACCACGCCGACGTGGAGCCGCTCACCGCGGGCGATACCGCCACGATGTGCGCGATCTATGGCGTGACCAATGCCAACAAGATCAGCTGGCAGCGCCGCCCGATGCTCATCACCATCGGCGCCGTGCAGGTTGTCTGCTCGGTCTATGGTGAGCCGCATGGTCAGCAGAACATCACGGACAACAACTTCCCGGGTCAGTTCTGCGTACATTTCAAGGATTCTACGATCCATACCGGCGATGGCGGCAGTGTGCCGGACAACGAAAACCACCAGGCCATCATCAAGAAAGCTGTGGAAATCATGAAGGAAAAGGGCTCTGAGGTGCGCACGGAGTACGTGACCTCTCAGCAGGACAAGTAATAACCTTCCTTTAGCCCCCCTCTTTCAGGGAGCTGTGCGATTCGTCGCATGGCTCCCTTTTTCTCGGCATCGCTACTTGACAAGCAGCCGCAGAGCCGATATAATGAACGGGCATAGCAGGTGATGATGCGGAATGAGTCCGTTCACAGTTCACGCCAGAGCGAGCCGGGGAGGGTGCAAGCCCGGTGCGTGGAGGAATGGGCAGCCCTCTGCGGAGCCCCCGGCGATGAGTCGGGCGTTAGCCCTCGTTACGGGCGAGAGAGGACGTCGCAAGGCGTCAACCGGAGTGGTACCGCGAATGCGTCTGTTCGTCCCCGGACGGCAGGCGCTTTTTTCATGGAAAGCTGGCGTGATTCGGCGCCATGAAGCATTCAATACGCTGCCGCAGGCAAGCTGTGGCAAAGGAAAGGAAGCAAAATCGATGAAACAGATGACATCCGGTGAACTGCGTTCCATGTGGCTGAACTTCTTCAAGAGCAAAGGCCATGCAGTGATTCCCAGCGCGTCCGTCATTCCGGAGAATGACCCGACGGTGCTTTTCACGACGGCGGGCATGCATCCGCTGGTTCCCTATCTGCTGGGCAGCAAGCATCCGGCTGGCACGCGCCTGACCGACGTGCAGAAGTGCATCCGCACCGGCGACATTGACGAAGTGGGCGATGCGTCTCACCTGACGTTCTTTGAAATGCTGGGCAACTGGTCCTTGGGCGATTACTTCAAGAAGGAAATGATCGCCTGGAGCTGGGAGTTCCTCACCAGCCCGGAATACCTGGGCCTTGACAAGGACAAGCTCGCGTTCACGGTTTTTGAGGGTGAAGGCGACATTCCGCGCGACGACGAGGCTGCGGGTTACTGGATGGAAAACGGCGTGAAGCCGGAAAACATCTACTATCTCCCGCGCAAGCACAACTGGTGGGGCCCGGCGGGTCAAACCGGTCCCTGCGGCCCGGATACCGAGATGTTCATCATCAAGGATCAGCCGCCCTGCGGCCCGGATTGCTCCCCGGCTTGCTCCTGCGGCCGTTTCCTGGAGATCTGGAACGACGTGTTCATGCAGTACAACAAGGACGCTGAGGGCAACTATGTGCCCATGGCCAAGAAGAATGTGGATACGGGCATGGGCCTCGAGCGCACGATCTGCACGCTCAACGGCTGCAAGACCGTTTACGAGACGGACGCTTTTTCCGGCATTCTGGCCAAGATTTCCGAGCTCTCCGGGAAGCAGTATGAGCAGGATGCGGCGACCACCAAGGCGTTCCGCATTGTTGCAGACCACCTGCGCACGTCCACGTTTATCATGGGCGACCCGCGCGGCGTGAGCCCGAGCAATGTCGATCAGGGCTATGTGCTGCGCCGCTTGATCCGCCGCGCTGTGCGCTACGGCATGGAGCTGGGTATGCCCGAGGGATTCACCAGCGAGATCGCCAAGGTGATCATCGCCC
>CALVTV010000274.1 GCA_944363005.1 uncultured Clostridia bacterium
AAGCTCGCGGGCAGAGAAACGTGCATCCCACCGGAGATCACGCTCACGCTGGCGCAGGGCTTTGGCAAGAAGAGCCGCAATACGCGCGTCTTGCGCGGGCGGCTCGACCTGTCGGGCGGAACGGCGAACATGATTCTGCCGGGCAGTCAGGGGAATGTGGTGCTCTCGAGTACCATCGGTTGCGACGTCATGGCGATTGTGCCGGCGGGCAGCAGCGCGCTTGCGCAAGGAACAAAGCTGAAAGGATTTATGCTATGAAGAAGATTGCCGTGGAACAGGCCGTCGGCATGACGCTCTGTCACGATATTACCAAAATGGTCGATGGGTTCAAGGGCGCTGCGTTCAAGCGCGGGCACGTGATTCGCGAGGAAGACGTGCAGGAGCTGCTCAATATCGGCAAGAAGTTCGTGTTTATCTGGGAGGAGAACGCGGGCGAGCTGCACGAGGAGGATTGCGCGCTGCGCATGGCGGCGATGGCCCCGGTGGAAGGCGCGCACTATACCGCGCCCTCGGAGGGCAAGGTGCTGCTGATGGCCGATTCCCGGGGCATGCTGCGCGTGGACACCGAGCTGCTCGCGCAGATCAATGCCATCGGAGATCTCACCATTTCCACACTGCCGGATCACTACCCGGTGGAACCCGGCGCGCGGCTGGCCAGCATGCGCATTGTGCCGCTTGTGACGCAGGAAGCGCAGATTCTTAAGGCCGAAGGGCTCTGCAAGGGGCGCAAGCTGCTGGATCTGCGGCCATACAAATCCCAAAAGGTCGGCGTGATCATCACCGGTTCGGAGGTGTACAGCGGCCGGATTCAGGATAAATTTGAACCGGTTGTCCGCCGCAAGATGGCGCAGTATCCCGGAGAAATTCTGGGCGTCACGATCTGCGACGACGACCTGGAGATGATTGTCAACGCGGCAAAGCAGTATATCGATCAGGGCGCGGATTTGCTGATCTTCACGGGCGGCATGTCGGTGGACCCCGATGATCTGACGCCGACCGCCATCCGAAATCTGGGGGCGCAGATCGTGACGCACGGCGTTCCGGCGCAGCCGGGCAATATGACGCTGGTGGCGTATCTGCGCGATATCGCCATACTGGGTGTGCCCGGCGCGGCGATCAGCCTGCCCACGACGATCTTCGACGTGCTGTTGCCCCAGATTTTCACGGGGGACAAGATCACGCGGGAGGACTTGATTCGGCTGGGGGATGGCGGCCTGTGCCAGATGTGCGCATCCTGTCACTTCCCCAACTGCACGTTTGGCAGGTACTGAGCTTATGCGGGATCAATTTGAACGAGAAATCAACTATATGCGCTTGTCTGTGACGGACCGGTGCAATTTGCGCTGCCGTTACTGCATGCCGGAGGACGGCGTCTGCAAAAAGCCCCATGAGCAGATGCTCAACGAGGACGAGATGATTGCGGCGGTCGAAGCGGCGGCGTCGCTGGGCATTGAAAAACTGCGCATTACGGGCGGAGAACCGCTGGTCAAGCGCAACATCATGTCGCTCTGCGCGAGGGCGGCGCATGTTCCGGGCATCAGAGAGGTTTGCATGACGACCAATGGCGTTTTGCTGCCCAAGCTGGCCAAGGGCCTGCGCGCGGCGGGCGTCAGGCGCGTCAACATCAGCCTGGATACGCTCAACCCCGACAAATACGCGTACATTACGCGCATGGGCACGCTTGACCAGGCGCTGGCCGGGCTTGATGCGGCGCTGGACGCCGGATTTGACAAGGTCAAGATCAACGCGGTACTTATTGGCGGATTCAATGACGGTGAAATTGAAGAGATGGCGAAGCTCACGCTCACCTATCCCGTGGACGTGCGCTTCATTGAACTGATGCCGATGCTCGACCAGCCGGAATTTGGGGAACGGGCGTTCATTCCCTATACGCGGGTGCTCGAAACGCTGCCGCAGGCAGTGCCCGTCCGCGCGGATGGAGGCGTGGCCAAGCTCTATCGTCTGCCTGGCGCAAAGGGAAATATCGGCCTGATCAGCCCGGTCAACGCGCACTTTTGCGCCGGATGCAACCGGATTCGTCTGACGGCGGACGGCAAACTCAAACCTTGCCTGCATTCGGCGGACGAGATTTCGCTCAAGGGCATGACGCGGGAGGCCATGCGCGAAACCATGCGGCAGGTCATATTTGAAAAGCCCGCTTGCCATGCGGAACTCTCCGCCAGCCAGCGCAGCCAGGCGGGGCGCAATATGAATCAGATCGGAGGATAGACCATGCCATCCATTCCATGCGTTGCGTTTGCCGGATACTCGGGATCGGGCAAGACCACGCTGATTGAAAAGATTGTTCGAAATTTAAAGACGCGGGGAATTCGCGTGGCTGTCGTCAAGCACGACGGTCACGACTTTGAAATCGACCACGAGGGAAAGGATACATGGCGCTTTGCGCAGGCAGGGGCGCATGTGACGGTCATCGGTTCCGCGAGCAAGACGGCGGTCATCGAGCAGCGGGAGCGGACGGTTCAGGAAATCATCAGCCGTATCCAGGATGTCGATCTGATTCTGGTCGAGGGTTACAAGCGCGAAAACATTCCGGCCATTGGACTGTGCCGGCGGGAGACGGGCAAGGGGTTTACGGCGGAACCCTCGCACTTTATTGCACTGGTCACGGATGAAATGGTGGCTGGGGCGAGTGTTCCCTGTTTTGCCCCGGAGCAGATTGAAGAGATTACGAATTTCGTACTTGATTATGCCCAAAGTCAGCGTGGAGGCGTGAAAAACGGGGCGGATTTCACCCATTTCAACGAGCACGGCCGGGCGAAGATGGTCGACGTAGGAGAGAAGGCGCCTTCCAGACGCACGGCGATTGCGGGGGCGCGCGTGCTAGTGAGCCGTGATCTGTTTGCGCGTATTCGCTCCGGCGGTTTAAAAAAGGGAGATGTGCTCACGGTCGCGCAGATTGCAGGCGTCATGGGCGCCAAGCGCACGCCGGACATGATTCCCATGTGCCATCCTGTTCCGGTTACGGGCATCAACCTGGAGCTTTCGCTCGACGAGGCGCGTTGCGCGGTGGATATCCGGGCGTGCGTCTCCTGCGAGGGAAAGACGGGCGTGGAAATGGAGGCGCTGATGGCGGCGTCTACGGCGGCGTTGACGGTGTATGACATGTGCAAGGCCGTGCAAAAGGACATCGTCATCACCGATGTCCGGTTGCTTTCCAAGACTGGCGGCGTACACGGTGATTTTTACAGAAGGGAAGATGGAGTATGACTTATACGGTAGCGGTGATCACGGTCAGCGACAAGGGGGCGCGCGGCGAGCGCGAGGATTTGAGCGGGCCGGTGCTTTGCAGCGTGGCGGCGGAACATGGGTTTGACGTGGTATACCGGTCAATCGTGCCGGACGAGACGAAGGAGATTCAAGCGGAACTCAAGCGTTGCTGCGATGAGTTGCGGGTCAATCTGGTGCTCACGACGGGCGGAACGGGCTTTTCCCCGCGCGAT
>CALVTV010000275.1 GCA_944363005.1 uncultured Clostridia bacterium
CCTGCATCGGCTCGAGCATGACGGCCGCCGTCTGATCGTCGATGGCGGCGCGCAGCGCGTCGATGTCGTTGTAGGGCACCTGGGAGATGCCGTGGGGCAACAGCGCGCGGAACGGCTCCTGATAGTAGTCGTGGCCGGTCGCCGCGACGGTCGCCAGCGTGCGCCCGTGGAAGGAGTGGTTTGCGCTGACGATCTTGTAGCGATTGATCCCCTGGGCGTAGAAGTACTTGCAGGCGAGCTTGATCGCGCCCTCGTTGGCTTCCGCGCCGGAATTGGAGAAGAACACGCGGTCGGCAAACGTGTGCTCGCACAGCAGCGCGGCCAGCTTGGCCTGCGGCTCGACGTAATAGAGGTTGGAGGTATGCAGAACGCCTGCCTCCGCCTGCGCGATCAGCGCGCCGGTGACCGCCGGATGATGATAGCCCAGCGCGTTGACGGCGATGCCCGCGAACAGGTCGGTATACGCCTTGCCGTCCTGATCGTAGAGCGTAGCGCCTTCGCCCCGCACAAAGCAAACGGGGGTGCGCTCGCCGAATACGCCTAGGAAGTGCGCGCTGTCCAGCGCCTTGATGTCTTGCAGATTCATGATATCGCCTTTCTTACAGGTTGAGGCCGGTGGCCTCGTCGCAGCCGAGCAGGATGTTCATGGATTGCACGGCGGCGCCGGAAGCACCCTTGCCCAGGTTGTCAAAGCGGGCGCAGACGGTCATGCGCTCGTCGTTGCCGGTGACGTAGATCTCAAGGCCGTCCCAGAGCGCGCATCCGTTGGCGCTCAGGAAGCCGCCGACGTCGGCCTGTGCGCTCAGCGGCATCACGCGGATCATCTTCTGCCCGGCGTAGTGCGCGGCGTAGCATTCGTGCAGCTGGGCCAGCGACGTCACGCCGCGCAGCTGGGCGGCATGCAGCGGCACGCTCACCAGCATGCCCGCGTAGTAGTCGGCGACGATCGGCGCAAACAGCGGCGCATGCGCGAGCGAGCAGACGGTCTGCATTTCCGGGAGGTGCTTGTGCTGCTGGGTGAGGCCGTAGGGTCGCGGGGCGTCGAGCGCAGTGTCGCGGCCCTCGGCTTCGTATTGCGCGATCATCTTCTTGCCGCCGCCGCTGTAGCCCGTCAGCGAGTAGCAGCTCAGCAGCGCGTCAGCGGGTAGTATGCCCGCGGCAACCAGCGGATACACCAGCGAGATGAAGCCCGTCGCGTGGCAACCGGGGTTGGCGATGCGTTTGCCGGAGACAATCGCCTGGCGGTGCGCCGGGGAGAGCTCCGGGAAGCCGTAGGCCCAGCCCACCGCGGTGCGGTGCGCGGTGGAAGCGTCGATGATGCGCACGTTGTCGTTTTCCACCAGCGAGACGGCCTCTTTGGCCGCCGCATCCGGCAGACAGAGGAACACGATGTCCGCTTGGTTGATGAGCTCGCGGCGCTCCTCCACGTCCTTGCGCAGCGCGGAGTCGATTTTCAGCAGCTCGATGTCCTCGCGGCCTCCGAGCCGCTCAAAGATCCGAAGGCCAGTCGTGCCCTCGCTGCCGTCGATGTAGATTTTCGGTTTCATGGAATGTCAACCTCCTCAGGCCTTGCCGTGCTCGAACATGGTGCCGATGCCGCGGTCGGTGAAGATTTCCAGGATGATCGGGTGGGGAATCGTGCCGTTGAGGATGTGCACGCGGCGCACGCCCTTTTCGATGGCGTCCACGCAGGCGGTGACCTTGGGAATCATGCCGCCGCTGATGGTGCCGTCCTCGATGAGCGCCTTGGCCTGATCGGTCGTCAGGATCGGGAAGAGCGTCGTCGGATCGTTCGCGTCCCGGCGCACGCCGTCGATATCCGTCAGGTAGATCAGCTTTTCCGCTTTGAGCGCTGTGGCGATGGCTGCGGCGGCGGTGTCGGCGTTGATGTTGTAGCTCTGGCCCTGCTTGTCCGTGCCGATGGAGGAGATCACGGGGATGTACTCGTCCTCACAGAGCGCGTTGAGCAGCTTGGTGTTGATGCTCACGATGTTGCCCACGTGGCCCAGGTCCACGCCGTCGGGCAGCGGCGGCTTCTTTTCCACGCGGATGAGCTCCGCGTCCTTGCCGCACAGGCCGATGGCCTTGCCGCCGAGCATGTTGATCTCCGCGGCGATGTTCTTGTTCAGCTTGCCGGCCAGCACCATCTGCACGATCTCCATGGTGGCGTCGTCCGTGATGCGCAGGCCGTTGTGGAACGTGCTGCTCACGCCCACGCGCGCGAGCATGGTGTTGATCTCCGGTCCGCCGCCATGCACGAGAATCGGGTTGATGCCCACGTATTTGAGCAGCGTGACGTCCTCGAGAATCTTGTGCGTCAGGCTCTCGTTGACCATGGCGTTGCCGCCGTATTTGATGACGATGGTCTTGCCCCAAAGGCGCTGGATGTAGGGCAGGGCCTCAATCAGTATATTCGCTTTGTTGATAAAACTCATGTCGCTATTATCGACGATTTGATCCTTAGGCATGGTTGTATTCTCCTTTGCTGCGAGTGTGTGAACACGATTATACCACAAATATGCATAAACATGCAATAGTCTATGAATAAAAATTCACGTCAATCGCATTTGGGCTGCACATCGGCGGGGATGGGGCAGCGGTAGGGCTGGCGGGCGATGCGTCCGGCAAACTCCTCCTGCACGCGGGCAAGCAGCTCCGGGTCGGCCATGAGCCTGGCGCCGGTGAGCGCAATGGTCTTGGCGGCAAAGCACATGGCCTTGTGAGCGACTCCGCTCTTGCCCATGGCGACGGCCTGCCAGGTATGGGCGGGGGTATCGGCAGCCCAGGCGGCGGCAGAGACCTGCGCGGTTGGGGCGCACCAGCTGGCGTCGCCCACGTCCGTGGAGACGGGGATGATGGGCGAGTCGCCGGGGCAGTGCGGCGCGATGAACGTATAAAGCGGTTCGCCCTGATGCGCCAGAAGCGCTTCGCGCGTGCGGGCGTCGCAGCGGCGGGAGATCTTTTGCAGCGTGGTTTCCGGGGCTTCGAGCGCCTCATGCAGCGAGGCGGCAAGCGCAAGCTCCTCTTCGGTATAGCTGGGCACGCCAATTTCCTGCATGCTGGCGATCAGCGCTTCATCCAGCGTGTCGTTTTGCAGCAGGTTGGAGCAGCCCTTGACGAACTCCATCTCCATGGTGGTGCCGGTCATGAGGGCGGCGCCGCGCGCGCAGTCGATGACCCGCTGCTTGATGTCGGCCAGGTCGGAAAGGCGCTCCGAGCGCACCAGATAGACGGCCTCTGCCCGGCCCTGCACCACGTTCGGGGAAGCGCCGCCCGCGTCGGTGATGGCGTAATGGATGCGGGTGTCATCGGGCACATGCTCGCGCAGGAACTGCACGCCGACGTTCATCAGCTCCAGCGCGTCCAGTGCGCTGCGCCCGAGGTGCGGGCTGGAAGCGGCATGCGCGCCTTGCCCCCGGACGCGGAAGATCATCCCGACGTTGGCCCCCGAACCGCCCGGCCAGATGCCGTTGTAATCCCAGGGGTGCCAGGTCAGCATGGCATCGATCCCGTCAAAGCCGCCGTCGCGCGCCATGAACGCCTTGGCACTGGCGGTTTCCTCTGCCGGACAGCCGAGCAAGACGACCGTGCCTTGCAGGGTTCCCGCCTCGATCTGCTCCCTGATAGCGATGGCGGCCGCCAGTGCGCCTACGCCCAACAGGTTGTGGCCGCAGCCGTGGCCCGGCGCGCCGGTTTCAAGGAGTTCGCGCACGGCGCATCCGGCCTTCTGGCTCAATGCACTGAGCGCGTCGAATTCGCCCAGGTAGGCGATGACGGGTTTGCCGCTGCCAAACTGCGCACGAAAGGCGTTGGGAAGGCCGCAGATGCCGGTTTCCACGCGGAAGCCGTGCGCTTTTAGCAGGTCAATGAGGGTTGCGCTGGCGAAGTCCTCGTGAAAATTGACCTCCGGGTGTTCCCAAATGGCGTCACTGGCGGTGGTGTATGCGCCGGCATGCGCATCGATGCTTGCGCAAATGGCGGATTTGATGTCCATGCAGATCTCCCTTTCCGAAAAAATAACGGCCCCAGTATAGAGCAAAAGATGCCATTTTGTCAATGACTGATGCGGTTTCCCTTCTAAAAAGCGTGAAACAGCGAAAAACAAGGAGGAAAACCGGGAGGTATGCTGTCAGCGCTATATCTTTCAATTTCTAAAGATCCGTTTAGGTTTTTGCGTGAGCAGCGTGCGAGATCAATTATCGAGGGAAAAGCTTGTACGGCGGCTGGACATTTCCTCTTGGGTTGAAGCTGTGTATGCCCAGAGGTCGACCGAGAGCTGCGATTGGATGCGGATGGGTAAGAACTTGAGATGGCATTCGCACAAAAAAGCCCCGTCCGCAGGGCAAAATCGTGCGGACGGGGTTGCTTTGTTTATTCGACGGTCGGTTCGCTCTTTTTCTTGCGCGGGGCACGCTTGGGTTTGGCCGGTTCTTCGGCCTTGGGCGCCTCAGCCTC
>CALVTV010000276.1 GCA_944363005.1 uncultured Clostridia bacterium
CACCGACCGCATATGCTGTTGGGGGAAGGCGCGCTTCTGGCGACCTGCGCGCAGGATATCCTGGAGGCGTTTGCGCGGGGCGAAACGGGCGTGCGCGAGCCGGGGAAGCCACAACCCGAGCCGGCCATGCCCCGGGGATTGACCGGTCAGGAGGCGCTCGTCTATCGCGCGCGCGAGGGCGGCGTGTGCGATTTTGACGGGCTCTGCCAGCAAACGGGCATCCCCGGCGAAGAGCTTGGCGCTGTGCTGATGATGATGGATATGGACGGCGTGATTGAGGCGTTGCCGGGTCTGCGCTATGCGCTTTTGTGAGGCGATTCGCAGCGTGAAGCGCGCATAAGAACCGGCTCTAATGAAGAAACTTCCCCATAAAATCCGCAATTTGTCCTTGACAGATTCAAAAAGGGCTGGTATCCTGTTTTTCGACTTTGTAACGACTGCGGCGCGGGCCGCAACCTGGAGGAATCGCATTGAACAATCGCAAGACGGCGTACAAGCTGGTGATTGTGGAATCGCCGGCCAAGGCGCGTACCATTTCAAAATTTCTGGGGCACAGCTACAAGGTGGACGCTTCCAACGGCCACGTGCGCGATCTGCCCAAGTCCCAGTTGGGTGTGGATGTGGAGCACGGCTTTGAACCGAAGTACATCACCATTCGCGGCCGGGGCGAGGTGCTCGAGCGCATCCGCAAGGAGGCCAAGGGCGCCAAGTCCGTCATTCTGGCGACTGACCCGGACCGCGAGGGCGAGGCCATCTCCTGGCACCTGGCGAACATCCTGGGCATCGACCCGCAGAGCGCATGCCGCGTCGAGTTCAACGAGATTACCGAAAAGACGGTCAAGAGCGCCATCAAGAACCCGCGGCCGATCAACATGCAGCTGGTGGACGCCCAGCAGGCGCGCCGCGTGCTCGATCGCCTGGTGGGCTACAAGATCAGCCCGCTGCTCTGGGCCAAGATCAAAAAGGGGCTTTCCGCGGGCCGCGTGCAGTCCGTGGCCACGCGCATGATCGTGGACCGCGAGCACGAAATCGAGACGTTCGAGCCGGAGGAGTACTGGCACGTGAGCGCGACGCTGCGCTCCGGCGGCCAGAAGATGGAGGCGCGGCTGTACGCGCTTGACGGCCAGCGCGCGCAGATCGCCAGCGCACAGGAGGCCGAGGCCGCGCGTGCGCGCATCGCGCAGAGCGCATTTACGATCAAGTCCGTCAAGCGCAGCGAGCGCCACAAGCACCCCGCGCCGCCGTTCACCACCTCCAACCTCCAACAGGAGGCCAGCCGCAAGCTGGGCTTTACCACGGCCAAGACGATGCAGATTGCCCAGCAGCTCTACGAAGGCGTGGACATCGAGGGGCGCGGCACGATGGGCCTGATCTCCTACATCCGTACCGACAGCGTCCGCCTGTCCGAAGAGGCCGTGCAGGCCGCGCGCGAGGCCATCGCCGAGCGCTACGGCGAGGCCTACGTGCCGGAGAAGCCGATTGTTTACAAGGGCCGCAAGAGCGCACAGGACGCGCACGAGGCCATTCGCCCGGCGAACCTCGACCTGCGCCCGGAGGAGATCAAGGGGTCGCTCACGCGCGACCAGTTCAACCTGTACAAGCTCGTTTATCTGCGCTTTGTCGCCTGCCAGATGGCCGATGCCGTCTACGAGACGCAGCAGATCGAAATCGTCTCCGACAGCGGCGTGACGCTGCGCTGCACGGGCGAGCGGCTCAAGTTCCCGGGCTTTACCGCCGTTTACGAGGAAGGGCGCGACGAGCCGGAGGAAGAGGCCGCCGGCGGCATGCCGGACGTGCAGGAGGGCGGCAAGGCCGAGGTGGTGGATACCGCCGCGACGCAGCACTTCACACAGGCCCCGCCGCGATACACCGAGGCGTCGCTGGTGCGCGCGCTGGAGGAAAAGGGCATTGGCCGGCCTTCGACCTATGCGCCGACGATTTCCACGATTCTGGCGCGCGGCTATGTGATGCGCGAAAAAAAGCAGCTTTATCCCACTGAGCTGGGCGTGATGATCACCGACATGATGAAGGAGTACTTCTCGGACATCGTGGACATCGCGTTCACCGCGGGCATGGAGGAACAGCTGGACGACGTGGAGGCTGGCGGCTGCGACTGGCATGCGCTCATCAGCACGTTCTACGGGCCGTTTGAAAAGACGCTCGAGCACGCGGAGAGCAGCATTGAAAAGGTCGAGATCAAGGACGAGGTATCCGACGTCGTCTGCGACAAGTGCGGCGCGATGATGGTCTACAAGATCGGCCGGTTTGGCCGGTTCCTGGCCTGTCCGAACTTCCCGGAATGCCGCAATACGAAGGCGATTCAGGTGGAAATCGAGGCGCCGTGCCCCAAGTGCGGCGGCAAGCTTTTGGAAAAGACGACCCGCAAGGGCCGCAAGTTCTACGGCTGCGAGCGGTACCCGGATTGCGACTTTGTCTCCTGGGAGATGCCGGTCACGCAAAAGTGCCCCAAGTGCGGCAGCTATATGGTGCTCAAGCGCGGCCGAAAGGGCGAGCAATACGCCCTCTGCGCCAACGAGACTTGCCGGGAGAAGGTGCCCC
>CALVTV010000277.1 GCA_944363005.1 uncultured Clostridia bacterium
AGGAGGTTTCTGTTCATAGCTAAAGCTTTACCTTCCACCAGCAGAGCTGGTGGATTTCTTTTTTCATGCAAAGCGGCCGCATGTAAGCATGCGGCCGCTTTCTTTATACTTCGCTTAACAAAGGAAGGAAGTGCTTGTCATAGGCCTGAAGGAGCCTGGCAACCTCACTCTCCCTGCCCGTGAGCGTCACACGGGTATGCCCTGCCTCGTGAACAAAACCAAAGTGCACGTCTTCACGTTCCTGCATTTGCTTGCAAAAGAAATCAGAAACTTTCTTCGCCCCGTCCTCGTCCTGTACGAGATTGAGCATGACACACCGCCGGTTTTCCCGGTTAAATCGATCGCGCAGGAAGTCAAACACCTCTGCCTGGCGCTTTTGCCGAATTCCATCCTTCACCAAAGGGTTCTGCAAAAACCGTTCGCATGCTTCCTCCGTGAATTGCCAAATGCCATTTCGTTTTTCCCCCTGTAGGACTCCTGCTTTGATGTAATTGCGCAGTGTGCGCGTTGAAAAGCCGGAGATCATGGTCAAATCATTGAGTGAATACATCTTGATTCCTCCCTTGTCCGTTTTGAAGGCCCTTCTGCATTCATTATAGCGGTCCATGCGCGGGGTTTCAATTTGAAATCGAGCGCCATTTTCCACCCTCCTTGAACCATGTTCCAATACAAAACAGCTGCCACGGTTCGTTTCCCGTGACAGCCGTTCCTTTAACCAATCCTGTAAAACCGCTTTCCATTTTCCCGCGTAACATCGCAAAGCGCCTGCGCGTCCATCTCCCGCAGCGCCGCGATAAACCGACAGATATGCGCCACGTTGCGCGGATCATTCCGCCTGCCCCGCACCGGTTCCGGCGCGAGATACGGGCTGTCCGTCTCGATCATCAGCCGGTCGAGCGGCATGTTCCTGGCCACTTCGTGCAGGTGAACCGAGCGTTTGAGCGTCACCGGTCCGGCAAAGGAGATCATGCATCCCAGGTTCAGATAGACCTTTGCGCTCTCCCAACTGGCGGAGCAGCAGTGCACAACACAATGCGGAAGCCGGTTCTTGTGCGCGCGCAGAATATCCATCACATCGCCGTGTGCGTCGCGGATATGCAGCACCACCGGCATGCCGAGCTCATACGCCAGATCCAGCTGCCGGGCAAACACGTCCTTCTGCACGTCACGCGGCGAAAGGTCGTAGTAGTAGTCAAGACCGATTTCGCCGAGAGCCACCACCTTGGGTTCCTGCGTCAGCCAGTTTGTAAGCACCGGCACGTCGCGCTCGTCAAACGCCTTCGCGTCATGCGGGTGAACGCCCACAGCCGCATAGATGCCCGGTTCCCGGCGGGCAAGCGCCACGCTCTGCGCGCTGGATTCCATGTCCGAACCCACGCAGACGCAGAGCATATCCTGCTCGCGCATGGCGGCAAGCAGCGCCTCCCGGTCGTCGTCAAAGCGGTTGTCCGTCGGGTGCGCGTGGGTGTCAAACAGGCCGCGCAACGGCGGAAACGAATTCAATACCTCTTTGCTCATATCAACCGATCTCGCAGCCGTCCTCCATGTCCGAATCGACGGTCAGCAGGCTGAGCTTGCTGTCATCCGCATTCGCCGCGCAAAGCAGCATGCCGTGGGACTCGATGCCGCGGATCTTGCGCGGGGCCAGATTCGCCAGCAGCACGACCTTCTTGCCCACCATCTCCTCGGGTGTATAGAACTTGGCGATGCCGGAGACGACCACGCGCTCCGTATCGCCCACCTTGAGCGTGGACATGAGCAGCTTGTCGGCCTTGGGCACCTTTTCACACTTGAGTACCTTGGCAACCACGAGCTGGATCTTCTCAAAGTCCTCAAACTGGCACAGATCGCGCTGGGTGAACACGGTCTTTTCCTCATCCGCGGGCGCGGGCAGTTCTTCTTTCTTGGCCGCCGCAGCCTGCTTTTCGGCCTCCAGCAGCTCGAGCTCCTTCGCCACGTCGATGCGCGGGAAGAGCGCTTCTCCCTTGTGCACTTTGCTGCCCGGCACGACCCCGCCAAACGTCTTGACGGATTCCCAAGTCTTGAGCGCGTCGTCCTGCACGCCAATCTGAGCGAAGATGCGCTCGGGCGTGCGCGGCATGGTCGGCGCGATGAGCACGGCCACAATGCGCGCGCATTCCAGCAGCACGTAAAGCACCGTGCCCAGGCGCGGGCGGTCTTCCTCGTTCTTGGCCAGAATCCAGGGCGTCGTCTGATCAATGTACTTGTTGCAGCGGCCAATCAGCTTCCAGATTTCGCTGAGTGCCGTGGAGAACTGCAAAGCGTTCATGCTCTTTTCTACATTCTGCCACAGCCCTTGCGCCAGGTCGATCACCTCGCGGTCGAGGTCGGTGTAATCCGACGGTTGCGGCACGATGCCGCCGAAGTACTTCTATCATCGCCACGCTGCGGCTGACGAGGTTGCCCAGATCGTTGGCCAGATCGGAATTGATGCGGTTGATGAGGGCCTCGTTGCTGAACTCGCCGTCGGAGCCAAACGGCATCTCGCGCATGAGGAAGTAGCGCACGGCGTCGGAGGAATAGCGCTCGCAGAGCTTGACCGGATCGACGACGTTGCCCTTCGACTTGCTCATCTTGCCGCCGCCCATGACCAGCCAGCCGTGGCCAAACACCTGCTTGGGCAGCGGCAGGCCGAGCGCATGGAGCATGATCGGCCAAATGATCGTGTGGAAGCGGACGATTTCCTTGCCCACCAGATGGATGTCCGCGGGCCAGTACTTGCGGTAAAGCGAGTCATCTTCGGAGCCGTAACCCAGCGCGTTGATGTAGTTAGTCAGCGCGTCCACCCAGACATAGACGGTGTGCTTCGGGTCAAAATCGACCGGAATGCCCCACTTGAGCGAGGTTCTGGAGACGCAAAGGTCTTGCAGGCCCGGAATCAGGAAATTGTTGAGCATCTCAGCGGTGCGCGTCGGCGGCTGGATGAAGTCCGGATGCGTCTTGATGTAATCGATCAGCCAATCCTGATACTTGGACAGGCGGAAGAAATAGCTCTCCTCGCGGGTCTTTTCCACCGGGCGTCCGCAGTCCGGGCAGCAGCCGTCCTTGAGCTGAAGCTCCGTCCAGAAGGACTCGCAGGGCGTGCAATACCAGCCCTCATACTCGCTCTTGTAGATATCGCCCTGATCGTAGAGCTTTCTGAAAATCCGCTGCACGGACTTGACGTGACGCTCATCCGTCGTGCGGATGAAGTCATCGTATTCCACGTCCATCAGCTTCCAGAGGTCCTTGATGCCCGCCACGATGTGATCGACGTATTCCTGCGGCGTGACGCCGGCCGCTTCGGCCTTGCGCTCGATCTTCTGGCCGTGCTCATCCGTGCCGGTGAGGAAAAAGACGTCGTATCCCGTCTGCTTCTTAAAGCGCGCCATGGTGTCCGCCGCCGTAGAACAATAGCTGTGCCCGATGTGCAGATTATCGCTGGGATAATAGATCGGGGTTGTGATGTAAAACTTCGGTTTCTCGCTCATCCTTCATCTCTCCTTCAAAAAAACGTCCCTCGCCGTAGCGAGGGACGAAAGATCGTGGTACCACCCTGTTTCGCAGACGCAGTCCATGCGTTTGCCTCTATGCCCGGTAACGGGGGCCACCGCTGCGCTTGATTCATCGCAGGCGCTCCAAAGCCATACCAGCCGTGCTCTCACCGCCGGCTTTCACCTTGCCCGGCTCTCTGTGGATGCGCTCGCGGCTGCTCTCTTCTTCATGGCGCAGTGCTATGTAAATTTCATTGTACAGGCTTTACGCCGCTTTGTCAAGCCTTACAGCTCGGAAAGATAACGCTGCCAGACGATACGCGCCACGTTGCCGTCCGCATCGAGGTAATAAGAGAGTTCGACAAAGACTTCGTTCTTGTCCCCGACCGGATAGTAATAGTGGATCGCGTAGCTGCCGTCCGCCTCGTGCTTATAGGTGCCAAACTGAATGTTAGCCGAGTTGTAGTTGTAAAGCAGACGGTTGCCCTCGTCGTCGAGCGGCGGGTTGTTCAGGTCGCGGAACTTGGCCATCACATCCGTGCCGCTGGTACCGATCTTGGTGGTGCGCGGGCCGGTCATCTTTTCGTTGGTCGTATCCAGCGCGTAAAGCACCGGATTGCCGCCCGCCTTCTTGATCACAAAGCGCGCGGTTCCCCAGCTGTAGACCGCCTCATAGCTCTCCATCGACGGATCGTACCATTCACTCGGATCCAACATCTCGTAGCTTTCCGGCGTCCCCCACGCCTTGGTGAACGTATTGTACCCCGTGGAGTAGAGTTCCATGTTCTTGAACGTGTCGCCCGAGTTGAACATGTTTTTGAGGTTGCTGGTCACCTTGTAGGTGACCTTCATCTCATAGCTGATCTTCCCGTTTTCAGCCACCGCAATGGCGCGCAGCTCCGTGTCACCCGCAGGAATCTGAATCGGTTCCGTGAAGAGCGTGGATTCCGTAGTCGGTGAACGGCCGTCAAGCGTGTAGTAAATGGCGACGATCGGCGACGGGTTCTCGTAGGTATCCTCGCCCGGCCGCAGGGTAACCTTGGGGGAATAGGAGTACTCTCCAGACGCCACGTTGGCCTTCGGCGCGGCGGGCGTGGGAATCACGACCGTATAATCGGCCGAAACCTGCTCGCTGGGCGTTCCGTTTTCGGTAAAGCCGATGGCCTTGATGGTCATCTTGCCCTCAGGAACGTGGATCTGCGTTCCCTCCTGATAGATCAGTCCGGATTCGGAGGGATCGGTGCCGTCCGTGCTGTAATAAACGGTTTCATTCTCGGGGACGGTGATCGTCACGTCGATTTCCGCATTGTAGCGGCCCGCCTGATGCGAAAGCGTCGGCGCCGTGGGCGTGTACTCCCGGAGCATGACGATGAACTCGTTGGCATTGGTCGCCTCTTCGGCCTGGCGCATCAGGTCAAGCGCCTCGGCGTTGTAGCCCTCGTCCTGAAGAATCTTGATCATGCTGCGGTATGCGCTGGGATGCGCCGGGGCGATATCCTCAATCAGCGACATATAAATCGCTTTTGCCGAATCAATTTCTCCAAGCTCCGTATACGCCTGGGCCATCAGGATCAGCGCATCGACGTTCTCCGGTTCTCGCTCAATCGCCACGTTCAAGGTTTCGAGCGCTCTTGAAAAGTAGGCCTGTTCAACGTATTCACGCCCAAGCGTCACATAGGCGCTCGTGTTGGCCACGCTCCATCCCCATTGCGCCATCATCTGCTGTCCGCTTTCCGTTTGGAAGAGCATATAGCCGCCGCCTGTGCAGACAAACAGCGTCAGCAACAGAATGACAAAGACCACCCTGCGCAACCGCTTGTGCGACTTTTGATAAATCGGCGGGCTGAGCAGCACGGGCTGCGCATCCACCTTCCGGCGAATGTGGCTGGGCGCATGGCGCACGCGCCGCACCTGCGCGTGTTCACGCGCCGCCTGTTTGTACAGCCCAATGGGCACGCCAATGTCCCCGGAACCGTCCGGGCGATGTTCCTTTTGCTTTTTTGCGCGCTCGGGCGAGGAAACCGTTCCCTGCCTGAGCTCTTCCCCCTGCACTCTCTTGCGTCTCTTCTCCGCTTCCTCTGGCTGTACCCTGCGCTCCACGCGAACGTGATCCGAAGGGATGTCTGCTTCCGCGCGGTTGCGGCGAAATACACGCTGCACTGCGGAGCAACTCGGACAAACCCTCGCCGTATCAGGCAGTTCACGGCCACAGTTGGGACAAATCACGTTTGAGGTTCCTCCTTCATGGAAATGACTGAAAATGAACGATTATACATGTTTGAGCGACTCATAATATGGATCTCCGGCAAATTCCCGCTCGGCCGGCCGCTCTCCCCCAAGCGCCTCCATGGCATTGGCGATCTCCACAAAATCCAGATAAGGCAGCTCCGGTGCCTCTGCCGCGCGCTGCAAGGCGGGCAACGCCCGCTCATCGCCGTACTTGGCCAGGTAAGAGGCAAACAGTGCGCGCCGGTCCTCCACGTGCTCAAAGCGCTCCATCAACAGCTTGAACGTCTCCTCTTCGCCCGGGAAGTTGCTCAAAATGTCGGCAAATACATCGCGTCCGGCCTCGCCCGCCAGCGGCAGTGCCCGATGGATCGGCGAAACCACATCCGCGCCCATCGACAAAAGGGATTCCGCATACATGTCGGCGCGCTCGTCCGGCTGCTCCAATGCGGCGATGTAGTCGATATACGCCTGCATCGGCGCGGTGCTCTCGATCTCGCGCAGCAGCGAAACCGCCGTCATCACCGCGCTCTCCGGCGCGCTTGCGTCATTGAGCAGCGCGAGCAGCGGTTCTTCGGCCTTCGTGCCCAACGCTGCAATGCGGTCTTGCAGCAAATCGGGCACCGGAATTTTGTTCTTCTCGTACTCGCAGAGCCAGTTCACCAGCTGCTTTGCGTCGTCATACTGCTCGAAATAGTCCTGCGGCGTCAGACCGCCGAGCCACGTTGCCGGCTTTGCCAGAAATTCCATGTAGATGTCCGGCATCATGCCTTCAATGACATCCATGTTGTTCTTGTATTTTTCGGCGTTGTTCTTGATCCACACGCCCATATACCGCTCAAACTTCTGATCGAAATTGATGCAATTCACGGCTGTTCGCCCCCTTGTTCCTCTCCGCGTACTTCTTGCGTTTCGGTCTTCTTCGCCTTGCGCATGATCCGCCGCGCAAAATACAGGCACCGCCGCACAGAAAGAAACTCTCTGCGCGCAATGGCCCGCACATCGACCTGCCTGCCGCACGTCTGATGATAGGCATATTCCAGTGCCGCGGCGCATGCGGCCGCATCCGCAACGCGCGGAGGCCCGTATGCCTCCAGATACGCGATCCAAAGTTCCATCAAAATCGCAGGCGCATCCCGGAAGGCCGGCAGCAACGCATCCGCCGCCCGCTGCACCACGGCACGGCAAAGGCCGTCCGCGTACGTCTTTTGCGTACTTCCGCCCGCAGCCAGATGCACAAGGTGCCCTCCGATATCGGCCATATAAGGCTTCATGCCCTCTTTTTGGCAAAGCACCTGAAGAATCCTGCCCTTGAAATCGTCGCTGATCTGACGGTCTGTCAGCCCGTCGAGCAAGACCTCGCTCGCCTGTGGATCATCCAATTTGGCCAACACCAACAGCGCCACGATGGCCACCTGTTCCCCGGCCAGCGCAGAGCGAAACGCCCAGGCCGCATTGCGGCAAAGCGCCCGAATCTGCGCGGGCTCGTACGCCTGCGTATCCTCGTAGAGCGCCGTCAACAGCTCAATCGAACGCGAAACGCCTTCCTTGCGCGGCACATCCAAGCCGTGCGTCAGCCGCTCTTTGGGCTGCTCGCCCTCTCGAACCATGTGGTACAGCGCTTCGCAGACCGTGTTTTCCGGCAAAAGCACACATAACCGGCCAAAAAGGCGGCTCGCCTCGCGCAGCCTGCCCAGATTGGTGAGCGCACAGGCGCGCAGCATCATCGCCCGGGTATGTTCCCGATCGATGCGGAGCAGCTTGTGCGTCAGCTGCAACGTCAGCGCGTCTTCCCCGCGCTTGGCGCTTTCCAGGGCAACGCCCAGCAGATCGTCGCTCTCTCCCGCTCGAATCGCCGCCAGATACAGCGTCCGTCGTGCGTTGTTTGCATCGCCAAGGAGCGCATAGGCGTCCGCCAGCACGCAGAGCGTTTGAACGCGGGAAGGCGCCAGTTCATGCGCTTTCTTGGCGAAGTCGACCGCCTCCTGCGCGTGGCCTTCCATCAGCTCGCAGTAGGCAAGCAGCGTATACGCCTGCGCCCCGGAATGAAGCTTAAGCGCATGCGTGAGCGAACGCTTGGCTGCCGCTGTTTTGCCCTGTTGCATGCGTTCAACCGCACGGCGCACCAGTGCGCGCGCTCTGCCTTTGTGCGACCGCGCGATCGGCCGCTCGACCTCTTCGCGCAGCTGATCGCCAAGCAGCGCAACGAGTTCAGGCGGGACGCTCTGATCCTCGCACTGCAAAAACAATTCATAGCTGGAAACAGCTCGCGGCAAATCCGCCCGCTGCGCCGCCGTCAGCGCCAGGTTGAACAGCGCCTCCGCCCGATGCTTGCCGCGCATGCGCGCGACGCGAAGATAGGCGCGCTCCGCTTCTTCGTCACAGCCCATCAGGTCATAGGTCCGCGCCAGCTCGATCTCGATTTCCTCCAGGCCGCCATACTGATCCTTGGCCTTGGAAAGCAGTGTCATCGCCCCGTCATAGTTCCCCTTACGGCGGCGCGCAACCGCCCGCTTGACCAAATATTCGCTTGAGCGCGCAATGGAAACCACGTTGCTCATGACATTCCTCCCCTCGATATTCTACTCCGATGCCTCCTCAATCAGCTTTGCCAATTCCTCGCCGGTAAAGGCGTACTGCTTGCGGCAGAAGTGGCAGGTGACCTCGCAGCCATTCTGTTTGCGCATCAAGTCGCGCAGTTCCGCTTCGCCCATCGACAAGAGCACCCGTTCAATGTATTCGCGCGAACAGTCGCACGACAGGCGCAACGGCATTTCCTCAAGAATCTCCGGCTCCAAGCCCCGGAAGCAACTGTCAACGATCTCCTCGAGCGTCATTTCCTCAAGCAGCTGGGAGATCGATCCGAACAGCTCCGCGCGGATCTCCAGTGCGTCCAGGAGCTCTTCGGAACAACCCGGCATCGCCTGAATGAGGATGCCGCCGGCGGAGAGAATCCGCTCGCCAACCAGCGTGCCCAGCGCGCACAGAGACGGCGTCTGCTCGGATTCCAGATAGTACATCGCGAAATCCTCCGCCACCTCGCCGGAAACCAGCGCCACGCGCCCCACGTACGGCTCTCCGAAGCCGAAGGACCGCATGACCGTCAGTTGGCCGTCCTTGCCCAGCGCGCCGCCGACATCCAGCTTTCCGTTGGGCTTGAGCGCAAGCTCGACCTCCGGGTGCTCAATCGTCACCTTCACCACGCCGTCCGGCCCGGCCACCGCGCACATCGGGCCCGCGGGACCTCCTCCGTTGAGGGTCACGGTGATCCGATCCCCTTCGCTCTTGAGGTTGGCGCCCATGATGGCCGTCGCCGCGATCATGCGGCCCATGGCAGCGCTGCATGTGTTGCTCGCGTGATGAATGTCTCGCGCCTGTTGTGCCATCTGCGTGGTATCGCAGAGGAAAACGCGCGCCTGCCCGCCCTTCAGCGTCAGGCGCAGCAGTCTGGATTGTTTCTCTTCCATGCTTTGGTTCTTCCTTCCTGCCCCGATCAGGGCAATTGTGGCTTCCTTGCCACGTAATGGATGCGCAAGTCGTCTTGCTTCGGCGCATCCAGCCGCATTTCTCCGTAGGTTTGAATGTCCTCAAACCCCTCTTGTGCCAGCCATTGGCGCAATTCCTGCTCGCTGTGCGCGCGCTGCCTGTGCTCCTCGCGAAAGCGCCTGTAGCGTCCGTCCTCTTCGCGCACGAAGAACGTCACGTCCATCGTGATCACATGGGTCTGTGCGTTCAAATGGTTCTGCCAGAGCACGGCCAGACCATCCCGCTCTTCCCCGAAAAAGGCGTCGCCCATGACGTCTTCCAGCTTATGACGGCTGGAGCAATCGAAGCACAGCTTTCCGCCCGGCAAAAGCGCCGCAAACGCCGCGCGCAGGAATGCCCGAACGTCCGACTCGCTCGTAAGGTAATTGACGCCATCGCACGTCGCCAGTACGGCGCCCACGCGCCTTGGCAGCGTCAATTTGCGCATGTCCTGGCAGACGAATACCGGCGCAACGCCCCATTGGCGCGCCTTCTCCTCCGCATGCCGAAGCATGCTGCGCGAGAGATCCACGCCCACCACGTTCAGCCCTTCCCTCGCAAAGCGAACGGTCAGACTGCCCGTGCCGCACGCGCACTCCGCAACGCGCGCCGGGCGCGCCGCGTCCTCACCGGATATCAGATGCAGGTAGTGCGCCGCCCATGTATCATAGTCATAATCGTCCATGAGCGCATCGTATACGCCCGCAAAATCGTCGTACATCATTTCACTCCATTGGTATCGCGCATGTGGGCCGCAAGCCCGCCGATGCGCCCGCTTTCCTTGGCGGAAAGCCCCGCCCAGCCCACTTCCAGCACGCGTTCGAGCAATCCGGCGGCCTCAGCTGCGCGGTATTTCTTGCGTTCCTTTGGCGTGGGGGGCGTAAATCCGTCGCGCATGTTCTCACCTCCGGCCGTATTGTTGCCCCGCAAGGCAACAAATCATGCCCGAAGGCTCATTCCTCCTCCTCATCTTCCTCGTCGTCTTCGTCCTCCTCTTTCGGACGAAGGCCCAGGTTGACCGGCGCCCCTTCAATATGGGGATTGAGGTACTTGTCAAATACGCCGTTGGCCACAGACGCATAGATGAGGCGGGAAAGCGCAAAGCCAAAGAACAGATAATACAGCGCAACGCCCAGAATCACCCAGCCGCTGCCCATCAAAACGCCCAAAAGGAGCACGGCGACCGGCAAAAACGTGATCAGGCGAGTGAGCAGCATCTTCGGCAGGGACGCCACCGACATGAGCAGCGCATTCTTGAGCAAATGCTTGAAGCTCAGCCTGTAACCGATCATCATCGGATACAGGAGCGGCAGCATCAGCGTCCAAAGCAGCGCCAGGGAGATCACCAGCACGAGCGGAACCATCAGCACGACGTTGGCAGCGGCCATCTGTCCATAGTACATCACGCCCGTGAACGCGAGAACGGGCACAACCGCCGTGATGCAGGACACGCCGAGCGCCTGCTTCCAATTTTCCTTCCAGGCATCCTTAAAGTCCGAAAAGAGAAACGCATGCTGATCGCGCGCCCAGTTGCGCATCACGTAGGCCGATCCCGCGGACGAGGGCCCCGTCACGGCGATGCAGGGAATGAGCCCCAGCAGCCACATGAGCAGATAACCGGTCATGGAGCTGAGAATCTGCGGATCGACGCTTTCCTGTGCCGCCAGCGACTGCATATCCAGAAGCTGCGCGGCCGCATTGAGAAACGTCCAGAACAAAAACGGAATCCAGCAAACCAGCTGAAGCCCATTCATCTTCACCAGATCGAAGAGATGATCCTTGAGCACCATGAAAAACAGGGAAATGCGGTTCTTGGGCAAATCCATTTCCGTGTAATCGTGCTTGCCCGCCTTACCGTAATAAAAGCGATCAAAGAAGCCCATATGTCCTCCGTTCAGGCCGAGCAATCGACGAGCCCGGCAAACAGCGCCAGCCCCGGAAGCAGAGCAGCCTCATCAAAGTCAAATGTGGATGCATGCAGCGGGCTGTGATGCGCCTCGTCCATGACGCCGCAAAAGACGAACACGCCCGGCACGCTGAGCTGATAGTAGGAGAAGTCCTCGGCGGTCATCTTCGGCTTGGCCTGCATAAATCGATCGCCCAGCACGGCCTTGACCCGTTCAAACTCGCTTGGATCATTTTCCACACAGGGGTAAAACACCCGGCGGATGAGCTCCGAATGCGTGCCAAACGCCGCGTCCACTGCCTCAAGATCCCGGCGGATGCTCGCTTCCAGCTCCTCGTAAACCCGGTTGGAGAACGTGCGCACAATGCCCTCAAGCACCGCCTTGTCCGCCAGAATATTGCGCTGTTCTCCGGCGCGCACGCGGCCGATGGTGATGAGCACCTGCTGGCATGGGTCCACCTGGCGCGCAACGGTCGTTTGCAGCAGCGTGAGCAGGTGGCCCATCGCCGTGATCGCATCGCACCCCAAATGCGGCGTCGCGCCATGCGCGCTCTTGCCATGAATGACGAAGTCCATCTCGCTCGTTTGCGCCATGATCGGGCCCGCGCAGACGGCAACCTTCCCCTTGGGCACGTCCGGCATGACGTGCATGCCGTAGATCGCATCGACATGCGGATTCTCCAGCGCGCCTTCGTCGATCATGCGCTTGGCGCCGCCGGTCGTCTCCTCCGCCGGTTGAAACAGCAGCACGACGTCGTCGCGCAGATGCGCACGATGATCCGCCACCCACCGTCCAAACGTCAGCAGATTCGCCATATGCCCGTCATGCCCACAGGCATGCATGAACCCCGGATGTTCTGAGGCGAAGCCGCAAGCCGTCTCCTCCTGAACGGGCAGCGCGTCCATATCCGCCCGGAACGCCACAACGCGCCCCGTTCCGTTTCCGCGGAACACCGCGCGCACACCCGTCTTGGCAAAGATGCGCAAGTCGTCCGGCTCCAATTCGCGCAGCGCGCTCAACACATACGCCTGTGTCTTCTCTTCGCTGTATCCAAGCTCGGGAATCCGGTGCAACGCGCGCCTGTGCGCACGAATCAGGCCTTCATAGGCTGCGATTTCCCGCTCGATCTGTTCCATGTTCATTCGTTCCTTTCCCTTGAACGCAAAGCAACCGTTCCCTTGCGGCGGCACTCCGCTCCATGAAATTGTACCACAGCTTCACAAAAATGAAAAGCAGCCCCGCACAATTCCTCCCGAACGAACGTATTTTTTATCAGGCAGGTCAGCGGGCTTGACATTTGGTCTACCCGATGCTATCATGACATATTATCGCGTATTTTCGAGCAGAATAACGGTGTCGCACCGTTTTTTCGGGAAAGGATGATGTACATGGAGCGCAAATGGCGCGCCGCAATCGTCGGCGCTACCGGCATGGTCGGACAGCGGTTTATCTCCCTGTTGGCCAATCACCCCTGGTTTGAAATTGCCGCGTTGGCCGCTTCTGCGCGCAGCGCAGGAAAGACCTATGAGGAGGCTGTCGGCGGGCGTTGGGCCTTTGACTGGCCCATCCCCGAGTCCGTGAAACCCATGACCGTGCTGGACGCTTCCGATGTCGAAGCGGTCACCTCCGGCGTGGACTTCGTATTCTGCGCGGTGGATATGAAAAAAGAGGAAATCCGCGCGCTGGAGGATGCTTACGCCAAGACGGAAACGCCCGTTGTCTCCAACAACTCGGCGCATCGCGGCACGCCCGACGTCCCCATGATCATTCCCGAGCTCAACCCGGAGCACGCCGCCGTCATCGAATACCAGCGCAAGCGTCTGGGCACCAAGACCGGCTTTGTGACGGTAAAGCCCAACTGCTCCATTCAGTCGTACGTGCCCGCGCTGACCGCCCTGCGCGAGTTTGCGCCCCCGCGCATTGTCGTTTCCACGTATCAGGCGATTTCCGGCGCCGGCAAAACGTTTGCCCGCTGGCCGGAAATGCAGGACAACGTCATCCCCTACAT
>CALVTV010000278.1 GCA_944363005.1 uncultured Clostridia bacterium
GCGCCGAGGAAAGCGCCGCCTGATACTCCTGCAATTTGGAGAGGTACATCGCCTGCTGGCCGCTCGTCTTGTTGAGCGCGGAAAGCAGCTCAATGGTTTTTCGGTTGGTATCATCCACTTGCGCGCGTGAGGCATCCATGTCCCCTCCCCCGTCCCCGAAATGCTCACTCACGCCCTCAGCGCGCTGATGCTGGTTGACCCCCCCCTCCGTCTTTTGGGCGATCGCCTCCTTCGCAGTGCACATCTCCGGCTAGGTCTTCTGCTGCAAATCCACCAGCTGATAGACGGCCATAAACAGAATCAGCGCAAACGTGAACAACATCCCGGCCATCATATCCGAATACGAAATCCAGAAGCTGCCGTTTTCCCCGGTGCGCCGTAACTTTTTGCCTCGGCGCATGCGTTACTCCTTTCCCGGACGGCCCGCAGCCGCCCCGCTCAACTTCTCCATGGATTTTTGCAAGCGCACCAGGGCGGTCACAAACTGATCGACCTGCTCGGCATACCGCTCACGGCTCTGGCTCATCAGCTGCGGGATGACCTGCGTGGTATCGCGCATGCCGGCGAGCGTCTTGTCCAGCTGACGGATGGACGAGGTGACGCTCTCGTCCAGAAGCGCCGTGGTATTGGCCAGGTTTTCCTTCGTCTGCCGGGTAAACTGTTCGTAGGCGCCGGCAAGCGTCTGCGCGCCCTCGTGCATCTGCTCGACGACGCGGTCCATCTCCTTGGCCGTAATGCGCGTCTGCTCCTGGGCGTTGCGCAGGAAGCTGTCGGTCATGGCCGTGTATTGCTGCTGCGCCGAGGAAAGCGCCGCCTGATACTCCTGCAATTTGGAGAGGTACATCGCCTGCTGGCCGCTCGTCTTGTTGAGCGCGGAAAGCAGCTCAATGGTCTTTCGGTTGGTATCATCCACTTGCGCGCGAGAAGCATCCATGTCCGCCACGTAGTCGCGGAAATGCTCGAGCACGCCCTGAGAAAGCTGATGCATGTTGACCACATCCTGCGTCATCTGGGCGATCGCCTGCGTCGCGGCGCGCATCTCCTGCTGGGTCTTCTGCTGCTCCAGGCCCGTTTCCGCGAGCACCTGCCTCAGATGGTCAAACTCCTGCCCCAGCGCCACATTCATGCGCTGAACAAAGACCTGCGCGATGCGGTCCACGCCTTCAACCTGCGCCTGCGTAGCCGCCAGGATGAAATTATCCATCGAGCGCTGTACGGGAAGCATGGCGCGCATGATGCTCTGCTCCATCTGAACCGCCATTTTCTGGCCGATCTCTTCGACCGCCTGACGGACATACGCCGTCTGTTCCTGCTGCAAGGTGAGCATGGCCGTCTCTTCGGAGACGGGCTTGGGCATCGCGTACAGGCTGAACACGTCGCAGAAGCGGTCAATCGCCTTTTCGCACTTGCCTACGTAGTGATTGTTGAGCAGGTTGAACGTGATGGAAGCGACGACGCCCGCAATTGAGGTCAAGAACGCCGTACTCATGCCGCCGATGAGTTTTTCCATGCCCGCCAGCAGCGTGCTGGTATCCTCCGCAGAGAGCGTGAGGCCGGACAAGCCCATCACCAGGCCCAAAAAGGTGCCAAGAATGCCAAGGGAGACGAGGATGCCGGGGGTCAGCTCCGCCAGGCGCGTACCGCCTGCCGCGTAGATGACCGTGTCCTCGTTGATGTACTGTGTCACGTCGCAGGAACCGCCGTGCGCATCGCGCTGCTCGGCGTTCTGCAAAAAGTCCGTCCACGTGCCCTGAAGCTTGTCGCCCAGGAAATGCAGGTCGTTCCAGGACTTCTTTTCCTTATTCTGCCGGTGCTCGGTGACAATGGTACGAGAAGCGCGGCGCAATCTGGCCGCCATGCGCGACAACGGCAGGATACAACGCACCAGAGCTGTCAGAAACACCAGCGCAACAGCCAGATAAATCAAGGTATCCAGAGAAAAAATGCTTTTGAACAGCACCAGAATATCCATCGATGCATCCTCCTGAAATGATGTGGTCACATAGGGGGCTTCTTCTGATATTGTAACCGATTTAGGCCGATCTGTAAAGCAAGGGAAATCTTCTCCTGTTCTGCAAAAACGGATCAGCGGATTTCCCTAAAGTTCCCAATTTTTTTTTACTCTTTTGCCGAATTCCAGAAATATTGTGATTTCATCAGGATTTCCCCTTGCGAAAGCCTAATAAAACAGGTAAAATGTTTTCGTTTTGAATGTCCGCCGGCCGCAAAACAGGCCGGAAAAAGAGATTGTATACATAGGAGCTTCCGTATGACTAAGAAACGTACCATCGATCCGGCAATGATTGACACCGTTGCTCAAAACATGTTTCACGTGATGCCTCTGATCAAGAAGCGGCTGCTTCACATGGATCTGGTGCAAAGAGAACATGGAACGCCGTTGTCCCATGTGCAGGTTCTCGCCATGTTGCAGGACGCAGGCACCATGTCTGTCTCCGAGATCTCCCGCCGGCTCGGAATTGCCAAGCCCAACATCACCCCGTTGGTGGACCGCCTGTTTGAAGCCGGTTACGTAGACCGGCAGCACGATGAAAACGATCGCCGCGTGGTGAACATCGTCCTCCTGCCCGCAGGCGCCGAAAAACTAGCCGCCATTCGCGCAACCATTGCCCGTCAGATCCAGGTGCAAGCTGAGGGCTTGTCCGTCTCGGAATTCCGGGAGCTGAGTGATTCGCTTTCCAGCGTGGTCCGGATTCTGTCTTCGCTGTAAACCGGTTCCTGACCTGTTGCAAGCGGGATTAGCCAAAAGCCACTCGTTTTGCCAACCGTCCAATGGGGACGGTTTTGTTATGTAAATCCCTTTGCCAAGCAGCGCCCTCAGGCAGAGCACAACGGGATTTGCAGCCCTTTGTCATGAACGCAGCTTGCCGGTTTTGTTTTACAAGCTGGTCCATCCCAACACACACAAAAGCGATCTTTTGTTATTCCCTATTGCAAGAGACGATGTACGTCCTCTTTTTCTTCCCGCAATCCTGCAAATTCCACGATTTTTCTGTAACCTTGGCTGCCTGACACATCGCTTTGTGACCAGGTGTCGCGCATCAAAAAGAGCCGTCTTCCTGACGGCTCTTTCTTTTCATCGTTCTCGTCAAACCGCGGCCTGCTTATTGCCTTGCTCAGCCTCTTTTTTTTCC
>CALVTV010000279.1 GCA_944363005.1 uncultured Clostridia bacterium
CGATCTTTCGAGATAAAACCTCAAAAATCCTTGTATTACAAAGAAATTTGGTCCATCCAAGAAATTACCAGATTTTGGAAGTGATTATGTTGCAATAAAATTTTTATCTCCTTCGTCCTGTATGCAGAAGACGATCAAGAGCGGCCGCTTGGGCGCCTTCTCAATGACAAAGGAGGAATTCCGAATGATGCAGAATAACAAAAAGAAAGCGGCCTGTGCCGCAATGCTGTGCATGGCGATGGCCCTGCCGTTTGGCGCCAACGCCGAAAATGAAACCCGCGTGGTCACCTGCGGAACGCTGAACCTGCGCGCGGAGCCGAATACCACGTCTACCGTGCTGGGCAAGTACGGCTGGGGTACCGAAGTGCTCGTGAAGGCCATGACCGGCGAATGGGCGGTTGTCGATGTGGGCAACCAGAGCGGTTACATGTACGCCAAGTATCTTGGCACGCAGGGTTCCATCAACACCACGTGCTACGTCAATACCAACACGCGCGGTCTCAACCTGCGCGCGGAGCCGAACGGCACGATCCTGGGCTCTTATCCGCGCGGCACTGCCGTGACCGTGACCGGCACCAGCGGCACCTGGAGCAAGGTGACCGTCAATGGTCAGACGGGCTATATGTCCAGCCAGTGGCTGAGCACCAGCAAGCCTTCCACCAATCCGGGTGGCGGCGGCTCTTCCTCTTCCATCGGCACCGCCGTGGTCAACAACCCGAAGGACACGCAGGTGCTCTTCCTGCGCAGCGAGCCGAGCGTGGCGAGCCAGTCCCTGGGTTACTACCGCAACGGCAAGACCGTCACCCTGTTGCAGAAGCTCGACGGCTGGTACAAGGTGAGCGTTGACGGCAAGACCGGCTACATGATGGCGCAGTACCTGCTCGTCAACGGCGCGGCCACCTCCGGCACGGCGACGGTTTACAATCCGAACGGCAACAGCTACGTGAACTTCCGCAAGGGACCGAGCCTGTCTTCCCAGGTGCTTCGCACGCTCCCGGTCGGCACGAAGATCAACGTGCTTGAAAAGACCACCGACTGGACCAAGACGGAAATCGGCGGCGTTGTCGGATACATTTCCACCTGGTTCCTCAAGTTCTAATTATCTCGTCCTTCCTCTCTACTTCTCATCACACTGCCGGGCAGAACCCAAGTCGGTTTTGCCCGGCTTATTGCATAATCCCGTAAACAGCCGTACATCCTAATTCACAAATGAGAAGCGGAGGGATGCTCATGCAATCCACGGAAATTCAAAGCATACTCGGTCGCGAGGTGCTCGATTCGAGGGGCAATCCGACTGTTGAAGCAGAGGTCCATCTGGCCGGCGGCGTAACCTGCACCGCCATTGCGCCAAGCGGCGCATCCACCGGGCAATTCGAGGCCCTCGAACTGCGCGACGACGACATGCAACGCTACGGCGGCAAAGGGGTGCTGCGCGCCTGCAAGAATGTTTCGACCACCATCGATCAGGCGCTGCGCGGGATGGACGCTTCGGATTTATTCGGCATTGATCAGGCGCTGATCAACCTGGACGGAACGGGCCATGCCGCCTCCTTGGGCGCCAACGCCACTCTGGCAGTCTCCATGGCCTGCGCCAAAGCCGCGGCCTGTGCGCAAGGCATTGCGCTATACCGCTTTTTGGGCGGGCAACAAGCCACGTTGCTCCCGCTTCCGATGATGAACATTCTCAACGGCGGTGCGCACGCTGCCAATGGACTGGACGTACAGGAATTCATGATTCAGCCCGTCGGGGCGGATTCCTTCCATGAAGCATTGCGCATGTGCGCAGAAGTCATGCATGCCCTTGCTGCGCTGCTCAAGAAAAAGAATCTCTCCACCGGTGTGGGCGATGAGGGCGGCTTTGCGCCGCCCCTTGCCGACGAAACACAGGCCATCGAGCTCATTTTGGAGGCCATCGGGCGAGCGGGCTACTCCGTCAAGTCCGATTTTACCCTCGCATTGGACGCGGCCGCCAGTGAATGGAAGCAAGCCGACGGCTATAAAATGCCCAAGAGCAGGCGTGTGTTCACCGCCCATGAGCTCACGGAACACTGGCGCACGCTGCTGAGCCAATACCCCATCGCCTCCATTGAGGACCCGTTGGCCGAAGAGGATTGGCCCGCCTGGCAGGCATTCACCGTCACGCTCGGAAAAAACTGTCAGCTCGTCGGCGACGATTTGTTTGTAACCAATACGGCGCGCATTGCAAAAGGCATCGCCATGGGTTGCGCCAACGCCGTCCTGCTCAAGCCCAATCAAATCGGAACGCTCAGCGAAACCATTCGCGCCGCGCAACTCGCCAGAGAGCATGGTTACGCCATCATCGTTTCCCATCGTTCCGGCGAGTCCGAAGATACCACGATTGCGGATCTCGCCGTTGCGCTCAACGCCGGCCAGATCAAAACAGGCGCACCTTGCCGAAGCGAACGCGTATGCAAATACAATCGTCTGTTGCGCATTGAGGACGCGTTGGGCCCGGCCGCGCGCTTTGCCAAGGCGGCGATGTCCCGATGATCTATCTCATTGCAAGCGCGTTGTGCACGTATTATGGCCTGGGTTGCGGCCTGGGCGCGGTAACGCTCCTGCGCCCATTGCTGGATGCCGTTTCCCCGCTCGCGCCCTCCTCCATCGCCATGCTCTGCACACTGGCTGCACTCAGCGCCTCGCTGGTCAGCGCATTCTTTGCGCTCAATCAGCCCATGCCACTGGCCCAGGAGGACCTGCTCCTCTTGGCCACCGGCGCAGCCCTGGGCGGCATACTCGGGGATCTGGCGGCGTTCCGTTTTTTGCAAATGCTCCCGGCTGCAGCCTGTGTACTGCTTCAAAATGCGCTTCTGTTCACGCTGGTTGCCCTGCCGTTGCTCTACTTCAATACCCTCTCCCGGACACTCAAGCCACTTGGACTATCGCGGATCTATTCCTTCCCCGTCGCGTTATTGATCGGCCTGTTGGGCTCATTCCTCGCCTACGGCGCAGAGCCCCTGACGCTCATGCTGTTTTTCCTGCTCTTTGACGCCGAAAATGACGAGTCGTTTCTGGCTTCGCTGACCATCACGCTCTTTGCCATGGCCGGCAAGCTGGTGACCATGCTCATTCGCACGCGGCTGTCCCTTCCGGACCCCGATGCGCTCCTCTGGATGCTTCCTGGAACGCTGGGCGGCGCACTGCTGGCCATGCTTCCGCGCGCCAACCGCCTGCCCCAGCGCACAGGAGAATCCCTGCTTCGCTTGAGCGTATTCACGTCACTGATCAACATGGCCGCTTCCGCATTCGGCTGAAATCCACCCGGAGGATGTGCAATCCGCGCATCCTCCATTCCATTTGTTCTTCAACACAAATCTTGTGTGTTTAGAGTTATTTATAAAGTTTCTTCACACAATCAGCATGTTCTTTATGGTTTCTTGTCAATGGGCCTCCTTGACGCGGATACATCTTCTTATAATAATAAAACCATCATCAAATCCTACCGCACGGCGGCGAACAAGGAGGAACTCATCCATGTCTCTGGGCAAAATTGTCTGGTATCTCGCATTGCTCATCATTCCCTGCTGCACCTTTCTGCTCGGCTTGAAGCGCAAAAGCAGCTGTGCTGTCATCCGCGCGCCCTTCGGCTACTCTTCCGAACTCTCCCTGACCAATGAAACCCTCTGGGCCACTGCCCAAAAACTCTGTAGCAAGCGTTATCTCGTGGTTTCGATCATCCTGGCTGTCTTCAGCCTTTGGTTCTACACCATCTTGCCGGCCGAGACCATGGCGCAGCTGAGCGTAAGCGGCATCACCGTGGTCATGTTCCAAATGGTGGTCATGATCTTCGTCATCGCGACGGTCGAAGTTGGCCTTCGCAATGTTCTGCATCCCAAGCAGAAGAAAGCAAAGAAATAAGCATAAAAGAGCAGGCGCCGCAAGCCTTCAATGACTGCGGCGCCCGCTTTTTTATGCTTACCAGCGGTTTTCCTTCACGACGAAAGCGCGATAAATCGCGCGAACAGCGTTCTCAAAATCCAGGTTATCGACACCGACGATGATGTTCAGTTCACTGGAACCTTGATCGATCAACCGCACGTTGATGCCTGCGCGCATCAGCGCGTCAAACAACTTGGCAGAGATGCCTTTGGAGCGAACCATGCCACGGCCCACCGTAGCAATCAGCGCCAAACCAGAGTGAATCTCAACCGCGTCCGGGGCACACAGTTCGTGAATCCGGTGAACAATGCGGTCCTTCTTCCCTTCGATGGCATCCTCGCTGACCACTACGCACATGGTATCGATGCCGCTGGGCATATGCTCGAAGGAGACACCCTCTTCTTCCAGAACCTGCAACACGCGGCGGCCAAAGCCCAATTCCGCATTCATCATCGCCTTTTCAACGGTCACAATCGCGAAGTCCTTGTGGCCGGCGATACCGGTGATGGCGTACTTGCTCTCGTAGTCCTCCGCCTCATAGCCGATGATGGTTCCCGGCTCTTCGGGGGCATTGGTATTGCGAATATTGGTGGGAATTCCCGCAATACGCACGGGGAAAATCGCGTCCTCATGCAGCACGGAAGCCCCCATGTAGGACAATTCGCGCAGCTCGCGATACGTCACGTAGCGAATCGTCTCGGGATTGCGAACGATGCGCGGGTCTGCCATCAGGCAACCGGAAACGTCCGTCCAGTTTTCATACAGGTCCGCCCCCACCGCGCGGGCGACAATCGCACCGGTGATATCGCTGCCTCCGCGGGAAAACGTCTTGACGTTTCCGTGCGAATCGCAGCCGTAAAATCCGGGAACGACGGCATAGCGGTGTTCTTTGAGCAGCGCGCTCAGCACCTGCTGCGTCTTTTCGCTGTCGAGCTTTCCCTCTTCGTCAAAGAAAATGCCCTTTGCCGCATCCACGAAGTCCCAACCCAGGTAATCGGCCAGGAGAATGCCGTTGAGATACTCTCCGCGGCTCGCCGCGTAATCCGCGCCTGCGCCCAGCTGAATATTTTTGCGGATCTCTTCCAAATGCGCGTCAAGATCGACCGTCAGTCCGAGTTCCTGCTCGATGCCGTGATAGCGATCGGCAATCTTTGAAAAGACCTCGTCGATCCCTTTTCCTTCGCAAGCCAGTCGATTGCACGAGTAAAACAGATCCGTCACCTTGATATCCACAGAACTGCGCTTTCCGGGTGCGCTGGGCACGGCAATGCGCCTGTCCGCGTCCGAGAGCAGAATATCCCTGACCTTGGCAAACTGTGTAGCGTCAGCCAGCGAACTTCCGCCAAATTTTGAAACCTTGATACCCATACCGGAAGCCCTCCGATTTCATGATGTTGATCGTATCCATCAGGGACGAACAAATATAATTCTATAGAATGATGGGAATAAAGTCAAGCAGAATTCAAACGCATGACCAAAAAAATGGGGTTTTTGTCGAAAACTGCCTTTGAAAAGAAGCGGTTGAAACAGCGCGTGCAGTTTCCCGACAAGTATCCGATGGCATCCTATGCGCGCCGCATGCCCGGCGTCCGTGATTTCCCGCTCTTCTCATGGACCGACAACCGCACCAATAAGAAAAGACTGAGCCCCCCGGCTCAGCCTTCCTGATAAGCCGCTTTCACCCGCGGCGGCCGTTTTTCCTGCACCTCTTCGCGCTCCATGGCGCGAAGCCCTTCCAGCGCCTGCGGAATCATCTCCACAATGCGTTCCATCGGCGAGGCACAGCTGGCGCTGAGCAACCTCACGCCGTTTTGCGAGCAGACCAGAAAACCAACCGGATGCACGGACACGCCCGCTCCGGCGCCGCCGGCAAAGGGCAGGTTTTCCGCATGCGGCTGAGCCATTCCGTATTCCCCGCCGCCCGCAACAAACCCGAAGGACACCCGCGAAATCGGGATGATCGTCGAGCCATCCTGTGTGCTCACGGGGTCCCCGACCACGGTATTGACGTCCACCATCTCCCGTATGCTCTCCATAGACGTGCTCATCAGGCTCTCAATGGGATGCTGAGCCACTTGAATCCCTCTCTCTGCGTCTTTTTCACAGCCTCTTTGATGACTGCCATCATAATATCGCCCGGGACAGCCGAAAATATACAACGGGCTGAAAGCAGAAAGCCAGGCTCATCAAAATCCGCATCGACTCGCACATCGCAGGGCATCCTTTGACCCATGACGGCAGTAAACGCCGCAGCCAGCGAGCGCATGGCGCCGGCCAACAGCGCAGTGCTCCAGGCTTCATCCGTGCCGGTGCGCAGATATACGTCCGCAGCTCCCCAATGCAGGCTTCGCAAAGCCGCCGCAATCCACCACTTGTTTTTGCGCAGATCCTCAAGTTGAGGACGGCGCCAAAGCGAGCGGCGGGGCTTGAGCTTTGCATACCTGCGCTGGACATGCACATGCGTTCCTTCCCAAGCGATCGTTCCATCCATCCTCAGGCAAACGCCCCAGGCCCGCAGATTCAAAGCCACCGTGCTTTGCACTTCGTTCAAGCTGACATCTGCGTGAACGACTACCCGAACGGCCAGCAGCGTATACACGGTCATGCACATCAACGGCAGCAGCACAGTTCCCTCTCCCCTCGGATTTTCCCTCTTTTCACAGGGGCATTCATCCTGTATAATATCAGGGAAAAGCTGATTCTATTCACCTTGGAGGCTTCAATGAAATTCATCTCCTGGAATGTCAACGGACTGCGCGCCTGCCTCGGCAAGGGCTTTATGGACTACTTTGCGCAGCAAGATGCCGATTTTTTCTGTCTGCAAGAGACAAAGATGCAGCCCGGCCAGGCGGAAATTCCAGCGCCCGATTATCGCCAGTATTGGTATTCCGCAGAAAAGAAGGGCTATTCCGGTACGGCCATCCTCGCCAAGCCCGAGCCGCTTTCCGTCCGCTATGGCATGGGAAGCGAACTGCACGACCACGAGGGCCGGTTGATCACGCTGGAATACGAGAAGTTTTACCTGGTCACCGTTTACACCCCCAATAGCCAGCGTGAGCTTTCGCGACTGATGTACCGCCTGTGCTGGGAAGAGGACTTTCGCCTCTACCTGCGTTCCCTCGACGCGCAAAAACCCGTCATCGTCTGCGGGGACATGAACGTCGCCCACAAGGAAATTGACCTCAAGAACCCCAAGACGAATCAAAACAACGCCGGCTTTACCCCGCAGGAACGCGAAGCCATGACCAAGTTGCTGGATGCCGGCTTTGTGGATACCTTCCGCCATCTGTACCCCAACGAAACGGGGCGGTATTCCTGGTGGAGCTATATGTTCCATGCGCGGGAAAAGAATGCCGGTTGGCGAATCGACTATTTTCTGGTCTCCGAGCGCATCAAGGACCGAATTCAGTCCGCACGCATCGACTCCGACATTTTCGGCAGCGATCACTGCCCTGTTGTCCTTGAAATGGATCTTTGATTTCTCTTCCTCCGCAAACCAAGAAAGGGTGTGTTGCTCATGAAACTGATGTTTGCTTCCGATCTGCATGGCTCCGCCAGTGCAACCGAAGCCGTTTTGCGCCAATTCCGCGAAGAAGGTGCTTCGCGCCTCGTCCTGTTGGGCGATTTGCTCTACCATGGCCCGCGCAATGACCTGCCCGACCGCTATGATCCCAAGGCCGTCACAGCCCTGCTCAACGAGCACCGCGATGTGCTGCTCTGCGTCCGCGGAAACTGCGATGCCGAAGTCGATCAGATGGTGCTCCATTTCCCGATTCAAGCGGATTATGCGCTCTTTGATCTGGATGGCACCACCGCCTTTGTCACGCACGGCCACCTCTTCAACCTCGATGCACTGCCCCCGCACAAGGACGGTGACCTCCTGATTCACGGTCATACCCATGTGCTCTGTGTGCAGCAGAAAGACGGGATGACCTATATCAACCCCGGCTCGGCCGCGCTTCCCAAGGAGGGAAATCCCAAGAGCTACATGGTGTATGAGGACGGCGTATTCACCATCAAATCGCTCGATGGCCAGCCCCTCCTCACCCATCGCGTCTCCTCTCATTGACAAGCGCCCAAAGATATGCAAAAGATCCGGCGAAACCGATCGCCGGATCTTTGTTTGTACTTTTCAAAGGATGAAGCCGCCGCGCAGAGCGCAGCGCCCGTCATGCCCGCTCGCGCTTGACACCCTCATAGATCAGGCCTACCGCCTCGGGCCCCGTGTTCGAGCAAATCGCGCATCCGAGTTGCACGACATACTGCGGACCATACCCCACCGCCTTTTCGCAGGCTTCGGTGTATTCCTGCACGTACTTCTTGTCCGTGACGCAGATGTAGTAGGGCGAATTCTCCGCCATCCGGCTCTTCATCTGATTGACCATGGCGCTGACCACCATCTTGTCGCCCCGGGCCTTTTTGACCACCTGGCTGACCCCGTCATTCAGGGTAAAGATGGGATGAATGCCGAGCAAGTCGCCCGCAATGGCGGCCGCAGCATTGACCCGGCCGGATTTGCGGATCACTTTGAGGGTATACGCCGTCAAAAGGATCTCCATGCGGGCAAACTTGTCCTCCAGATAGGCGACAACTTCCTGCATCGTCGAACCGTTTTCGAGCATCTCCGCTGCCTTCAGCACATGCGCACCATAGGCCATGGAATAGCCGTGGCTGTCCACGACGCTGATCTGCATTGCGCTGTCGGGGTGCTCCTGATGGAACTGTTCTGCCGCAGCATGCGCCGCCGCATTCGTCCCGGAACCCCCGGCATTGATGGAAACATAGAGCACCTGCTCCACGCCTTCACGGTCATACGCTTCAAAACGCTCAAAAAACTCAAATTGCGTCACCTGCGAGGTCGTCGGTATACCGTCGCTCTTGCGCAGCATGCGGCAGAATTCCTCACCGTCAAAGTCCACGCGCTCCGTATATCCTTCGCCATCGAGGGCGATTTTGAAACATACCACGTCGATATGATGTTTGTCAACCAGCTCCTGCGGCAAATCGCAGGCAGAGTCCGTCAGCACGACGAACTTATTCATCCGTCATCATCCTCCTTGCGGTGCGATGACTCTATCATACAATATTCGCCTCGATTTTTCAAGCATGGCATTCACAATTTTGCAACATTTCGGTGAACTTCCATCAAGCTGCATCCGTTCTTCCATCCGATGATGCCAAAAAAGAGCCGCTTCGTGGATAGAAGCGGCTCCATACAATCAAAACCCTTACGCCTTTCCGTTGCATCCGAGCACGTTGACCAGCTTGTGGCGAACGAGCTCCTTGATGTTGGCACGAGCGGGCTTGAGGTACTCGCGCGGGTCGAACTTGTCCGGGTGCTCCGCAAAGAACTTGCGAATCGTGCCGGTCATCGCCAGGCGCAGATCCGAGTCGATGTTGATCTTGCAGACGGCAAGCGACGCGGCGTGGCGCAGCTGCTCCTCCGGCACGCCGATGGCGCCGGGCATCGCTCCGCCGTAGGTGTTGACCATTTCAACATACTCCTGCGGAACGGAAGAGGAGCCGTGCAGCACGATCGGGAACTCCGGCAGGCGCTTGGAGACTTCCTCCAGGATGTCAAAGCGCAGCTGCGGCTTGGTGCCCTGCTTGAACTTGTACGCGCCATGGGACGTGCCAATGGCGATCGCCAGGGAATCGCAGCCGGTCTTGGAGACGAACTCTTCAACCTCTTCCGGGCGCGTATAGTGCGCATGATCCGCGGAGACGTTGACCTCGTCCTCCACGCCAGCCAGCGCGCCCAGCTCCGCCTCGACGACGACGCCGTGGTCGTGCGCATATTCCACAACCTTGCGGGTGATCTCAATGTTCTCGGCAAACGGCTTGGAAGAAGCGTCGATCATGACAGACGTAAAGCCGCCGTCAATGCAGGACTTGCAGGTTTCAAAGCTGTCGCCATGATCAAGGTGCAACACAATCGGAATGTTGGGGCACTCAATCACCGCCGCTTCCACAAGCTTCACCAGATACGTGTGATTGGCATAGGCGCGAGCGCCCTTGGAAACCTGCAAAATCACAGGGGCGTTCTCTTCACGGCACGCTTCCGTGATCGCCTGAACAATCTCCATATTGTTCACGTTGAAAGCGCCAACGGCATAGCCGCCGTGATACGCCTTCTTGAACATTTCCGTACTTGTGACAAGAGCCATGTTCATTCACTCCTTCATGTCTGAATATACGCGCCAAAGCGCGCATATACCGCATTTTGATGTTTTCCTCGTTCATAGTATAGCAATTTTTTCCCGATTTGAACAGTCCCTCTTTTGCGATTCCCGATTTTTTTACCTTGCATTTGCGCGTGCTTTGTGAATTGACGAACCCCATACATACTGGTATACTAAAGGAACAATGCTCAACGGGAGGAACTTATGCAGCAATTTGAATGGATCGCAACCGCCGCCTTTGGCCTGGAAGGTGTCGTTGCCCGAGAACTGGAACGCCTCAACATCCCGGCCAAGGCCGAAAACGGCGGCGCGCGTTTTCAGGGCACGTTTGAAGACGCGATGCGGGCAAATCTCTGGTTGCGCTGCGCAGACCGGGTGTTGCTGGTTGTCGGCCGGTTTGAAGCCCGGTCCTTTGAAGAGCTGTTTGAAAGGGTGCGCGCCCTCCCCTGGGAGGATCTGATCCCGGTTGACGCCCGTTTCCCCGTTTCCGGAAAATGCGCCAGAAGTCAGCTGATGAGCGTGCGCGATTGCCAGGCCATCACCAAAAAAGCCATTGTCGAACGCCTCAAGGCCCACTACCACGTCGATTGGTTTGCCGAGTCCGCCGAAACCTATGCCATTGACGTCTCCCTGCACGGCGATGTCGCGCAGCTGACGCTCGATTCCAGCGGCATCGCGCTCAACCGCCGGGGATACCGCACCTGGAACGGTGAAGCGCCCTTGCGCGAAACACTCGCCGCGGCCCTGGTCACGCTCAGCCCCTGGCGTCCGGGCATGGTCTTGCACGACCCCATGTGCGGCACCGGTACGCTGCTCATTGAAGCGGCAATGCTCATGGCCCATCGCGCACCGGGCCTCACGCGCAGTTTTGCGCTGGAAAGCTGGCGCATGGCGCCTTCCATGCAAAGCCTGCGCGAAG
>CALVTV010000280.1 GCA_944363005.1 uncultured Clostridia bacterium
CCCGGCTTCGCCCGCGAAGCAAGAGCCTTGCGGCATGCGGCGCCAGCAGCGGCAAAAACGCCACCACGCCCGCATGCGCGCTGACCACGCAGGTCATCAGCGTCGCCGCGCCCAATACCAGCGCGCGCAGCAGCGGCACGTTCACCCCCAGCGCGAGCGCCTGCGCCTCGCCCAGCGCCAGCAGCGGAATCTGCCTGCGCAGCAGGGCCAGCAGCAAAAGCCCCGCGCCGATGCCAAGAAGCAGCGACGGCAGCGCCCGCCAGGTGATCTGCGCGAAGCTGCCCATGGTGAAAAATTCCACGGCGGCCAACTCGCTTTCCCGGTCGGCGAGCGTCTTGAGCAGCATGATGCCCGCCTTGACCAGCGCGCTGATGAGGATGCCCGAGAGCACCAGCCCCGCCGTCTTGCCCGCATTTCGCCGCCCGCACGCCGCGCTCAAAAGCAGCGCCGCCGCCAGCGCGCCAACGCCGCCCACAAACGCGCCCAGCGCGACGTTTGCGCCGTCCAGGCAGACGATCATCACCGCCGCGCCCAGCGTCGCCCCGCCGGAGACGCCCATGATGTCCGGCGCGGCCAGCGGGTTCCCCAGCAGCGCCTGATACACCGCGCCCGCGACGCCCAGCGCCCCGCCCGAGAGCAGCACGCTCAGGCTGCGCGGCAGGCGAAGCCGCCAGAAGACCTGCGCAGCCATCTCCCCGCCACCGCCAAGCGCGCGCAGGATGTCCGCAAGGCTCAGCGGATAGCGGCCCACGCCGAGCGAAACGCCAAAAGCCGCCAGCAGACAGGCTGCGGCGGCCAGAAAGAGTCCCCGGCTTCGGGCGCTCACAGCAGCGCCTCGTCGGGGGTAAAGCCGTAATACGTCTCGTAGAGCGCCGTGGCGGCTTCCACATACGCCTCGCGGGGGTAAGCATCGGGGTGCAGCTCGCTCGCCAACCACAGCGCGCCCAGCACGCCGGAGGGCGCCGGGCTGTCCCAGGCCTCAAAGGCCGTGGGCATGGCGTAGACCGCGCCGTTCTTGACCGCCGTCAGCGCCGAAAGTTCCGGGTCGGAGAGCACGTCCTGCGCGCTGTAGGCCGCCTCCGCCGGGATCACCAGCACCTGCGGGTCGAGCGCCAGCAGCTCCTCGTAGCTCAGCGCCGCCCAGTCCGCGCCGGTCATCTCTGCCGCGGCGTTGACCGCGCCCGCCTTCTCAAGCAGCGTGGACTGGAACATGTCCCCCGGCGCGCAGCGCAGATAGTCGCTGTTGCCCAGCACCAGCGCCGTGGGCTTTTCCTCGCCCTGCGTGGCCGCCTGGCAATCCGCCAGCAGCGCGGCGATGTCCGCACTGAGCGCCTCGGCGCGCGCCTGTTCGTCCGCCGCCGCGCCGATGAGCCCGATCATCTCCAGCAGCAGCGCGTCATCCTCCGGGTTCACCAGCAGCGCCGGAATCCCGAATTCCGCGAGCGCATCCGCCGCGTCGGCCAGCCGCTTGGGCAAAATGACCAATTCCGGCTCCGTGGCGAGGCAGGCCTCCAGGTCAAACGCCTTCGCCGTGCCCACGCTGGGCAGCTCAAGCAGCTCCGGGGCCGCGAGGGTGTAGATGTTGCGGGTATCGGCCTTGGCCTCGACCGCGACCATGCGCGCCTGAAGCCCCAGGGCGATGCATGCCGAGGTCGAGATGTAATACCCGGAGACGATGCGCTCCGGGCGGCTTTCAATCGTGACCTCCCGGCCCGCCTGATCCGTGAGCGTCAGCGGGTATTCCGCCAGCGCCAGGGACGCGCAGACCATCAACAACAACGCCAGAACTACGGACAATCCCTTTTTCATGACTATATCCTCCGAATTATTTTTTTCAAAAACGTCAACCGTTTTCAAATCCGTCGTAAATCTGCGGGTTTTCCGCGCGCTTTTGCGCCGCAAACGCCTCGATTTCCGCCATCATCTGCCGCACGGCCGGGGCCATCATCGCCGGGTTGGGCACGGCAATGCCGAATTCCCGGTACTCCGCCGGTTCGATCGGATAGGTATCCACGTCGCCGTGCGCGCGCTCGAGGATCAGGCTGGGCAGAATGCAGATGCCAAACCCGCTTTCCACCATCGCAATCGTCGAAAGATCGTCCACCACGCGGCAGGACGCGCGCACCGAAAAGTGGTATTTGCTCAAAAACGCCTGCACGTCGGCGTCCGTCTCGTCGCCCTGAACGACAAACGTCTCCCCGCGCATCTCCTCGGGCGTGATGTAGTCCGGGTGCGCCGTTTTAAAGCCGCGCGGCACCACGCACATCAGCCGGTCGCGGTAGAGCGGGCGCACATGAAGGTCGCGCGTGCTCTCCATCGACAGAAAGCCCAGATCCACCGCGCCCGTCTTGATCCACTGGATCACGTCCTCGTAGGTGCCCTGGCTGATCTGGATGTCCACGCCCGGGTACTTCTTCTTATAGGCGCCCACGATCTGCGGCAGCCACGTCATGCAGACGCTGTTGAACGCGCCGACCTTCACCGTGCCGCGCTTGACGCCGTTGAGCTCGCCGATCGTCTGATTGAGCGTCTCGTCGGCGCTGAGCACCTGGCGAATAAACGGGTAGAGCGCCTCGCCGTTGCGCGTCAGGCTCACGCCGCCCTTGCCCCTCACGAAAAGCGAAAACCCGCACGCTTCCTCCATGGAGCTGACCGCATGGCTGATGGCGCTGGGCGTCAGATGCAGAATCTGCGCGGCGCGCGCAAAACTCCCCTGCTGCGTCACCGTGTGAAAGATGCGGTATTCCAAGAGCGTCATGATGCCTTCCCCCTACAGTGAATCCGATTCATTCGGCATGTGCAATGCATGAATCAAAATCTCTCAGCATACTCTACACCACGCGCGCGGATTCGTCAAGAGGCGCTTGCTTTTTTCCCCTCAATCTGCTATAATGCGCACGACAACCGCATGGACTGTTCGAAACCATCCAGTCCTTAAACAAAACTATGGGCCGAAAGCGCGCACGCTGTGCGTTCTTTCTTTACGGCCTTGCGCCGTTTTTTTGTGTCCAAACGGCGTGGGGCCACGGTTGCCGCCCGGTAAGGAGAATCGCTATGAACCCCATCCACATGAACACGCGCACGCTTGCGCGCGCCGCGCTCATCGCCGCCATTTACACCGTGCTGACGCTGCTGCTTCAGCCGCTGTCCTACGGCGAGGTGCAGATCCGCTTTTCCGAAGCGCTGACGCTGCTGCCGATGCTGATGCCGGAAGCCGTGCCCGCGCTGGCCGTGGGCTGCCTGCTCTCGAATATCCTGGGCGGCTGCACGATCTTTGACATCGTCTTCGGCACGCTGGCCACACTGCTGGCTGCCATTTGCACCTATAAGCTGCGCGAGCGCTTCTGGCTGGCCGCGCTGATGCCCGTGATTTTCAACGGCGTGATCGTCGGCGCGGTGGTCCATTACTGCTACTCGCCGATCTTCCCGCTCCCGCTGAGCATGCTCAGCGTCGCCGCGGGCGAGGCCGTCGCCTGCCTGATCGTCGGCCCGGTGCTCGTCAAGCTGATGCAGCGCCTGCCACAGCGGCTGATGGCCTGACAAAAACCCCGTTTCCGTGTGGAAAGCCACATCGAAACGGGGTTTTTCTTTGCATTTGCATCAAAGCGCGGGCGGGCCGGTCAGATGAGCACATTGCGCATCAGGTAGGTGCTGCGCATCGTCCCGTCGGCAAGCCGGAGCGCATCCGGCCGCTCCCCGAAGACCTCAAACCCCACCTTCCGGTAGAGCCCCATCGCGCGTTCATTTCCCTCGACGACTTCCAGCTCGAGCTGGCAAACGCCCTGCGCGCGCGCGAGCGCAATCATCTGCGTCAGCAGCGCCGTCCCGATGCCCAGCCCCCAAAACCGGCTCACCAGCGCGATGGCGACCGTCGCGCGATGCTGCACCTTGCGCCGCGTCTGAAAGGCAATCTGGCAGTTGCCCGCCAGTTCCCCGTCCACTTCGCATACGAGCATCAGCGTCGTCTTTGAGTCATTGATCTGGCGCAGGAACGCGGCCTCCTGCTCGGGCGTGATGTCGAATTCCTCCTCGGTAAACAGCAGAAAATCCGTCTCCCGCGCGCAGGTCTTCAAGTAGTCGATCATCGCCAGCGCGTCCGATTCCCGCGGGTTTCGAATTGTGGCCCGGCGGCCATCCTTGAGCGTGATCTGCTTTTGCGCGTACAACACGACCATCCCTCCTCAATCGATTGCGCTCTGCGGCGCATGCGGACAATACGTCAGATAAGCCAGAAGCACCGTGGACGTATCCGGCATGGACAGGCACACCACGGGCGGCGCGCCGCGGTGATTGATCTCCTCAAAGGGCACGGAGAGGAAGAACAACCCGCTGAAATGCGCAAACCGATGCACATAGCCAAAGCGCACATCCTCCCAGGGCATATACAGGCCCCGGCCAATGCAGACGCCCTGTTCGCTGTAAGCCGGGCAGACGGAGAAGGCGACCAGCGCCCGATACAGCAGCAGCAGGCCCACGGCCCCCATCGCGAACGCGCCGAGCGTGAACAAAACCGCCGTATCCGGCCGGTCGAGATCGGCGCCGCGCACGAGCATCAGGGCGGCGGTGGTGAACGCGACGCCCGCCGCGGGGATCATCGCCAGGGCGTAGAGCGCCGCCTGTTGCCAGAGCATGCGCATGCCGCGCGGGCGCTTGGGGCAGGTGACGGGCGAAAAATCGACCTCGTACGGGCAAAACGTCTGCACCGCCCCGGCGAGCTTTTTGCTCAGCGGCACCACAAATCCCCATGGGCCACAGCGCGGCGCCCGATGCAGCATGTGCAGAAAGTCCGGCCCGCTTTCATACAGGCCGTACAGGTACATCCTGCGGCTATTGCAGCACAGCGCGCCGACGACCGCCAGCTCGTCCCACTGGGCGCGGCGCATGCGCAGCAAAAAGCCGACGCCCACCCCTTCGTCATCCACAACAAACCGGCAGGACATGAGCGCAAAGCTCAAAAGAAGGCTGACAAGCGTCGCGCACAACAGGACCTGTCCCCAGCCGTGCAGCCCCGCGCCGATGCAGGCATCCCGGCCAAGCGCGCACGCGAGCGTCACCGCGCAGCAAAACAGACTGAGCCGGGGATACCGCTTTACGCTTACCATCGTCTTCCCCTCCCTGACAGCGCACCCCGCGCACGCGCGGCGTGGCCTTGAATTTCGGGCCAACCTGAAAAACAAAAGAGGGGCTCACGCACGCAACGCGGCTGTGCGAAAAGCCCCTCTGACGATCAAACGGATTACGGATTGCTCGGCGGCAGCGTAGCATCCGGGGCGCTTTCCTGCGGCTGCGGCGTGCTCTGCGGCGCCTGCGTGCTCTCTGCGTCCGTCTCGCCAAAGCCATAGCCGTCCTTCGTGCCCGGCAGCTCATCGACGATTTCGATTGGCTCCTCCTGCTCCTCAGCCTGCTTCTGGGCCTCTTCCTCAGCCTGCGCAGCGGCCAGCGCGGCGGCTTCCGCCTCCTCGCGCATGCGTTGCGCCTCGTTCACAGCGGCCATGGTCTGCGGCTGGCGGCCGGATTCCACGACGCCCAGCGCCTTTTGCATGTAAGGATACGGGCAGTCGCTTTCCAGATTGATGTCTCGGTAAGTGTTGGAGGACGTATGCCGTCCCGCGCGCAGTTCGACATGCGTGTAATCGGAACCGGACTTTTTGTTGCCCTCCACGGCGATGACCGCGCCGGCCTCCACGACGTCACCACGGCGCACCTCGATGTCCTCGCAATGCAGGTAGAGCACCGTCACGTCGAGCTCTTCGTTGTAGATGCCGACCGTGCCGTTGCTGTCGCCCGCGCGGGTGACCTCGCCGCCGATGATCGCATGGAGCGTCGCGCCCGGCTCGTAGATGAAGTCAAGCCCCTCGTGCACGCCGCTGAAGCCCAGCTTGCCGTCCTTCGATTTGATGCGGTCGCAATACTGGCCGTAATAGAGCGCCGTCTCGCCCACGTCCGCGCCGTAAAGCGCCTCGCGCATGGCGTCCGTGATGTCCAGCACGATCGGCGCCAGGGCAAAATACCCGTCCGCATCGCGCACAAAGTACTCCTCGGGCACGTTGCTGTCAAACGGCGTCAGCCCCCAGTTGCCGTGATTGTACGCATAGACGTTGTCGTAATAGGTCACCTTGCGCGTGCGCACATACCGGTAGCTGTTGACAAACCAGCGGTATTCCGTCACCACGCCATCGGGCACCGTTTCCTCAACCTGTGCCGGTTCCGTCGTTTCCGCGGGCGTTGCCGTCTCCTCGGCAACCGCGCCAAAGGACGCCAACAGACCCATGAGCGCCAGCACAGCGATCCACTTTTTCTTCATGTTCATGACCTCCGAATGAGAGATGGATTCACTTCTGCATTCATTATACCAGACAGGCATCAAAACACAAGCATTTTTTACCAGGATTCAAAGAAAACGGGACAAACGCGCGGTTTTTGTGCTATGCTAGGAGGAAACAGTTGACGTTGAGGAGGGTCCATGTTGCATAGGAATGTATTCTCCCGGCGCACGCAGATTGCGCTGGCCTGGCTGGCTTTGGCGCTGTGGATGGGACTGATTTTCGCCATGTCCGCCATGCCCGGCGACATTTCCGGGGAACAGAGCGGAACCGTCGTGCGCATCCTGCTGGCCGTGCGCAATCTTTTCCTGCCGAATGCGCCGCTGGGCGCGCAGACGCTGGCGCGCATGGAATGGGTCGTGCGAAAGGGCGCGCACATGACCGAATACGCCGTGCTCGCGCTGCTTGCGCGGCGGGCCTTCCATCTCTCCGGCGCGCGCCATCCCGCCCTTTACGCGCTGGCGCTGAGCGTCGCCTACGCCGCCAGCGACGAGTATCATCAGCGCTTTGTCGGCGGGCGCGGGCCCAGCCCGGTGGACGTGATGATCGATGCCACGGGCGCGACCCTGGCGCTCATCGCAAGGCGCCTGCTTGCGCGGCTGAAACCTGCAAAGCCCGCTTCAAACCGCCGCGAAGCGTAGATGGGGTCTGGGGACAAGTGTCCCCAGGCGGGGTTTGGGGCAGCCGCCCCAACGTTTCCCCATATTCCAATAAAAAGGCAAGTTTCAGAGCAGGGCGCATCGCGCCCTACGATTGAAACGGGTTGTATATGCCAAGTTACAAGAGCGTGCGCAAGCAGGGCAACCCTGCGGTTGCGACGCTCCGTCCCAACGCTGTTTTCCCGTGAAAGCAAAACGCATGATTGCGACAGAGTCCATCGCCATCATGCGTTTTTGTCATGCTTTTTGCGAATCTGAGCGCCCATGCAGGCTTTGCAAAGCGAGCCCGTCTCAATCGTAGGCGGCTTTGCCGCCTGCTCTGAGACTACGTTTTCTTGCCTGAATGGGGAAATATTGGGCTGCCGCCCAAACCCGCCTGAGGGGACCGGAGCCCTGCGCGCCCAGTGGGCGAAAAAGCAGGGCGGAGCGTCGGGAATCGCAAGGAGTGCCGCTTGAGGCACGACTGTGCGGGTTCCCCGGCTCAGTCCCTCAAACTCCCCTCTGTGCTTCGCGGCGCCAGACCCGCTTTGTGGTCCTTCCGTCACTCGCCCGCGACGCTCAATTGCTTCACGCGCACACACGGGCTGCCGACCGGCGAGCCCTCAAAGAGCAGGTCACTGCCGACCGCCAGCGTCTCCTCCAGCAGCGTATAGAAATTGCCCGCCACCGTAAATTGCTCCACGGCGCGCACGGGCTTGCCGCCCTTGACCTCAAAGCCGCAGGCCAGCAGCGAGAAGTCGCCGGAAACCGCGTTTGCGCCCGCGTGCAGGCCGGTTACGCCCGTGATGAGCAGGCCGTCGCCCATCTGGGAAAGCATCTGCGCCTCATCCATCTCGCCCGGCACCAGGTAGAAGTTGCTCGGGGCGACGCGCCCGCCGCCCGCGGCGTTGCCCGTCGTGCGCACGCCTGCCTTCTTCGCGGTGCGCCGGTTGTGCAAAAGCGTGGCGAGCACGCCGTTTTCAATGACCGGCTTTTTGCGGGTCGCCGCGCCCTCGCGGTCAAACGGACAGCTCCCCAGCCCCCAGGGCATCAGCGGATCGTCCATCAGCGTCACGCAGGCGCTGGCGATCGCCTGTCCCTCGCGCCCGGCGAGCAGCGAAAGCCCCTTCTGCGCGTTGTCCGCCGAGAAAATGCCGCTGAACGTCGTCAGCAGGTCGGCCATGGCGCTGTTGCGGATGACCACCGGGTAAACGCCGCTGGCGAGCTTGCCCGCGTGCAGTTTGTCAAGCGCCTCGCGCACCGCGCCGTTTGCGATCTCCCCGGCCGGCACGTCCGCCAGGCCGTAGCCCCAGAGCAGCTTCATGCCCGTGCCCGTGCGCTCGCCCTCGCGCGCCATCGCCCCGGCATAGGCGTAGATCATGTTGCTCTCGTGCGAGAGATCCAGCCCGAGCGTGTTGCGCAGGCAGAACGTCTCCGCGCCGGAGGCGACGACGATATGCTGCGGCGTCACGCGCGCATCGGCCTGGCTCACCAGGCGGTCAATCTCCATCGCCAGCGCGATCTTTTCCTGCGCGCTCACGTCTTGCAGCTCCGGTTTGAAGTTGCAAACCGAGGCATACGCCGCCTCCGGCGGCAGAATCTCCTCCTGATCCTCGGTTTCCACCAGCTGCGCGCTCTCCATCACGCCGCGCACCAGCATGTCAATGCTCTCCTCGTCGAGCGCCTGCGTGCTCGAGGTGCCGATGCGCCCGTTCAGGTTGCCGCGCAGCGTCACATTCAGGCTGTCGCTGACCTGGTAATCCTCCATCTCGCCCAGGCGCACGCGCACAGAAAACGATTCGCTCGTGCTCGCGCAAACTTCCGCCGGTTCCATGCCCGCCGCCTGCGCCGCGGTGAGCACACGGTCCATAAATTCCCTGATCTCCATGCTCTCTCCCTCACTTTCCGCCGACGGTCAGACGGCTGACGCGGATGGTCGGCTGGCCCACGTTGGTCGGTACGCTGCCGCTGAGCGAGCCGCACATGCCCTGGCCCATGGTCATCGTCCGGCCGACGCGGTCGATGCGCGTGAGGATCTCGCTGCCCCGCCCGATGAGCGACGCCCCGCGCACGGGCGAGACGATCTTGCCGTCGCGCACCAGGTAGCCCTCCTGCACGGCGAAGTTGAATTCGCCCGTCGCCGGGTTGACGCTGCCGCCGCCCATCTTCGCGGCATACAGGCCGTCGCCCATCGTGCGCAGCATTTCCTCCTCGTCGTCCGTGCCCGGGGCGATGAACGTGTTGCGCATGCGGCTGGTGGGCGCGTAGGCGTAGCTCTCCCGGCGCGCGTTGCCGGTGGGCGCCATGCCCATTTTGAGGCCGTTGAGCCTGTCCACCATGTAGTTTTTGAGCACACCGTTTTCGATGAGCACCAGCCGCGTCGTTGGCGTGCCCTCGTCGTCGATGTTTTCGCTGCCCCATTCGCCGACCATCGTGCCGTCGTCGATCGCCGTCACGCAGGGCGCGGCAATCTGCTGGCCCAGCTTGCCGGAAAACTCGCTGATGCCCGGCGCAACGCTCGTCGCCTCCAGCGAATGGCCGCACGCCTCGTGGAAGATGACGCCGCCAAACCCGCCCGCGATCACAACGGGCATCTCGCCCGCGGCGCAGTAGGGCGCGCTGAGCATCGTGACCGCCGACGTCGCCGCCGTGCGGCCCACCTCTTCGGGGTTCACGCGCTCGGAAAACAGCTCAAAGCCCATGCGCGCGCCGGGGTTTTCGCTGCCGGTCTGGTTCTGCGCGCCGTCGCCGGCGACCGCCGAACACAAAAGCCGCGTATACACGCGCGTATCGCCGGTATACAGCCCGTCGCTGTTGGCGATGAGCACATGCTGCTCGCGCGAGAGCAGGCTCGCCGTCACCTGCGTGATGCTCGGGGAGACGGCACGCGCCGCCGCGTCCGCCGCACGCAGCACCTGCGCGCGCCGGTCTGTCGGCACATCCAGCGTCCGTTCGCGCACGGGATGGATGTCGGTGACGGCGCGCTCGCAAAGGCGCACGTCCCGGCCCGTGCCAAGGCTGTCGGTGACGGCCGCCGCGGCCTTCTTCGCCGCGCGCAGCAGGCCCTCGGGCGTGACGTCGCAGGTATAGACGTAGATCGAGCGCAGGTTGTCATAGATGCGGATGCCCGCGCCGCGCGGACGGCTGACGCCCGCCGCCTCGATGTGGCCCGAACGCAGGCGCATCGAGAAGTTTTTGGAGTCCTCATAGAAGATTTCAGCGAACGTGCCGCCACGCGAAAGCGCGCAGGCGAGCACCTGTTCGCACACGGATTTGCTGATCATTCCGATCCTCCTTCACAACTGCTATGTGACCAGTATACGCCAAAGTTTTTAAAAAGTAAACCGATTCGCCCCTTCCGCGCTGGAAGTGCGCGGCAAAATGTGATATGATAAGCTTCTGCGCGGAGTTTTGTTTTTTTGAAAACCCCTTGCGGGAAAACGGCGAGTGCGTGTAGAATAGATATAGGATACCAATGACGCTCCTTGGCGAAGGAGGAATGCGCGATGGCCGGCAGACTCGACCAAATTGAAAACCTGCTGCGCCCCCGGTTGGGCGGCGCGCTGCTTGCGCGTTGTCCGGATCTGGTTTACAGCATAAACGGGCTTCTGGTTCGCTTTGGCCGAACGGCCGATACGCTGCAAACGCTTTGGCGCGGGCTGGATTCGCTGCTGTTCAATACGATTTACCTGGCCAGCAACCGCTCGATGGTCGTCGTGCTCGACGGCGGCGAGCGCCTTCGCATGACCTCGGACGCCATCCGCGACCTGGCGGACAGGCTGCTTGCGCTGGCCTATACAACCCGGCGGCCGGACCCCGTTTTGCAGGACACGCTGTTCGACTTTGCGCGCGAAGGCTCTTACGCCGCCATGCGCGAGCTGCTCTCGCGCTACCCGATCGACGCGTTTGACCGCCAGTGGATCGCGCAGGTGTTGCAGGAAAACGGGCAGCTGGCCTGACCGATACGACATCAATCGAGGATTAACATGGCTAAGATCATCGCAATCACCAATCAAAAGGGCGGCGTGGGCAAGACGACCACCAGCGTCAACCTTGCGGCCTGCGTCGCGGAGGCGGGGCATCGGGTGCTCGTCGTGGACGCCGACCCGCAGGGCAACACCTCCAGCGGGCTGGGCGTGCGCGTCAAGGAGAAGACCCCCACCGTCTACGAAGTGATGAGCGGCGAGGTGCCGCTCAAGGACGCGCTTTGCAAAACCCGGGTGCAGACCCTGTTTGTGCTCCCTTCGGATATCCGCCTGGCCGGCGCGGAGATCGAGCTGGCCTCCATCGACGACCGCGAGCACGTGCTTTCCGGCGCGCTTGCGCCCGCCGGGGATCTGTTTGACTTCATCTTCATCGACTGCCCGCCGTCGCTGGGGCTGATTACGCTCAACGCGCTGTGCGCCGCGGGCGGCGTGCTCATCCCCATTCAGTGCGAATACTTCGCGCTGGAGGGCGTCAGCGCGCTGATGAACACGATTTCCCGCGTACAAAAGATCAACCGCCATCTGTCCATCGAGGGCGTGGTGCTCACCATGCTCGACGCGCGCACCAATCTGGGCGTGCAGGTGGCGCAGGAGGTGCGCAAGGTGTTCAAGGGCAAGGTGTACAACACCGTCATCCCGCGCAACGTGCGCCTGGGCGAAGCGCCCAGTCACGGGCTGCCCATCACGCTGTACGATCCCCGCTCGCTGGGCGCGCAGAGCTATCAGGCGCTCGCCCGGGAGTTCCTCGCGCGCTGAGCGCAATTTTGTCAGAAAGGTTTTGTCGTGTCATGGCTAAGAAAATGGGTTTGGGCAGGGGGCTGAGCGCCATTTTGCCCGACGTGGAAGACGTTGTGGAATCCGTGGAGGCCGCCCCCCTCGCCGATGCGGCGGCCCTGCCCGCGGACGCCGTCGTGCAGCTGCCGATGGGGGACATCGACCCCAACCGCAACCAGCCGCGCAAGAAGTTTGACGACGACGCGCTGCTCGCCCTGGCGCAGTCCATCCGCGAATGCGGGGTGATCTCCCCGATTCTCGTCGCGCGCGACGGGGGCCGCTATACGATCATCGCCGGTGAGCGCCGTTGGCGCGCCGCGCGGCTCGCCGAGCTTTCCACCATTCCCGCCATCGTTCGCGAATGGGACGACGTGCGGCGCCAGGAAGCCGCGCTGGTTGAGAACATTCAGCGCGAGGACCTCAACGCCATTGAGGAAGCGCAGGGCATTCACACGCTGATGACCGAGTGCGCGCTGACGCAGGAGCAGGTTGCCGAGCGCCTGGGCCGCAGCCGCAGCGCGGTGGCCAACCTTTTGCGGCTTTTGAACCTGCCCCAGCGGATTCAGGCCGCCGTCATCGACGGCACGCTCTCCGCAGGCCATGCGCGCGTGCTGGCGGGCCTTTCCGACCGGGAACAGCAGGCGAACCTGTTCGCCAAGACGCTGCAATTCTCCTGGTCGGTTCGCCAGCTGGAGGAAGCCGCGCAGAGCGCCCCGGAAAAGAAGGAAAAGCGCCGGCCCGCGCCGCTCCCGGCGGAGTACGAGGAGCTGGGCGAGCGCCTGCGCACGGCCACGGGCCTGCGCGTCAAGATGGAAGGCACCGCGCAGAAGGGAAAGATCGTGCTCAGTTACAGCGGGCAGGAAGAGCTTCAGCGCCTGTGGGAACTGCTGGAGGCGCAAAACTGACGGCCTGGCGCAAGACTTTCATACTATTCTCAGATAAAAACGAGTGATAAGCGCGAAGCGAAGAAGGGGTCTGGGGACTGAACCAGGGAACTCGCATAGTCGCGCCGCTTCCGGCGCTCCTTGCGATTCCCGACGCTCCGCCAGGCTTCTCCGCCCACTGGGCGCGCCCGGCTCCGGTCCCCAGGCTAGGGGGGTGGGGGATGAAATCCCCCACATCGTTCCCATATCGCGAAGCGATGAAAGGGAAAGTAGTCAGGGAGCGAAGCGTTACCTGACGGCTGGTTATCGAAACGCCCAGTTCTACTTGAGAATTCTATTAAAACCACAAAACGAAAAGAGGGGGGATTGAATCCCCCCTCTTTGCTTTGTGCGATAAAGAGGGTTAGGGCTGCTGCTCGGCGCGCACGCTCTGGTTGTCGCTGACGTCGCGCAGGCCGCTGTCCTTCGCGCAATACGTCTCGGCGCTCAGTTCCGCCAAAATGGCCAGCACGCGCTCATCCGCCGGGTCATCCTCGCTATCGTGAATGAAGGCGATCTTCGGGGAACAGGCCGTCAAAAACGCCTCGCTGCTCTCCTTGTACCGCCCGTGATAGGGCACTTTGAGCACATCGCAGGCCACGTCGCCCTCGGAGAGCAACTCCATCTGGCGGGCGCTCTCCGCGTCGCCCGTGAAAAAGAACGACGTCTGCCCGTAGGTCATGCGCACGGCGAGCGAAAAGTCGTTCTCCTCGTCCTCGCCATAGTCGGCCTGATGCGCGCTGGTGATGCGCAGCGTCAGGCCCGGTTCCACCTCCAGCGTCTGCTCTGTGGCCCGGGGCATGCGCTCCACCGCGATCTGCGGCCGCTCCTCGAGCGCCTCGACAAACTGGGTGTACTGCTTGCTGTCCTTCTCATAGACGGGCATATACACCGCGCCGACGTCGAGCTGTTCCAGAAAGTGATCCGCGCCGCCGACGTGATCCTTGTCAAAGTGGGTGATGATCATGATGTCCACGCGCGTTACGCCCGCATCCTCGAGGGTTTGGGCGAGTTTTTCGCCCTCCTTGTCGGTTGCGGCGTCGATGAGGATGCGCTTGCCCTGCGGCGTGGTGATGAGCATGGCGTCCGCCTTGCCCACATCGTAAAACTCCACGCAAAGCTGCTGCGCAATCCCCGGCGCGCAGCCCGTCATTGCCAGCAGCCATGCGCTCAGCAGCACCGCCCAGCATCGTCTCATAGCGTTCCCCCTTTTTTTCAAAAGCCGCAGCCCTCCTGCGAGAGCCGCGGTTTGATTGCGTTACTTCGTTCCGTACAGGGCGCTCTGCGTGTCCTTGCCGGCGATGCCATCGACCGCCAGGCCGCGATCCTTCTGGAACGCGCAGACACCGTCATACGTCCACTGGCCGAAGATGCCGTCCGCAACGCGAACCTGCTTGTAGCCAAGGTCCAGCAGCGCCTGCTGAAGCGCCTTGACCGTATCGCCGCGGCAGCCCCAGTAGAGCAGCCGGTAGCTGATCGCGCCGGAAGAGCCGGAGGCCGACACGGCCGAAGCCGAGTAGAGCACCTGCTGCGTCTTGGAGTCCGCCACGCCGGTGATGCTCAGGCCGTTGCGGCTCTGGAAGCTGCAAACCGCGCGGTAGGTCTGGCTGCCGAAGTAGCCGTCAACCGATCCGGCGAGATAGCCCAGCTCCTTGAGCCGGCGCTGGAGCGTGACCACCTTCGAATTGTAGCGGCTGGAGCGCGAGAGCGTGGTGTAACTGCCCGTGCTCGAGGAGCTGGCCGGTTTGGCCGCCGTGGAGTAGAGCAGGACCTGCATCGCGTGATCCGCGACGCCCGTGGGCGTCAGGCCGTTGTTGGCCTGGAAGTCGCGCACGGCGCGCTGCGTGCCGCTGCCGAAGATGCCGTCCACGCGGATGGTGTAATATCCCAGATCCTTGAGGCGCTGCTGCAACGTATAGATCAGCGCAAGGCCGCGGTCGCCGCGCACCAGCGTGGGATACGTCCGCTCGCTGTAGCCGAGCGCCGCCACGGAATAGACCAGGGCAAACGTCTTGGGGCCGGTAATGCCGTCCACGGCCAGGCCGTTGTTCGACTGGAAGAGGCGCACGGCCGCCACGACGCTGTCGTCATAGAGCTTCTTGACTTGCACCGGATAGCCCAGTTCCTTGAGGCGCGAGGTCAGAAGATACACATCCCGGCCCTCGCTCCAGCGCTTGAGCAGGTGATAGGCGCGCGCGTCCGTCACGGTTTCCACCTGCTGATAGCTCAGCGAGTTGTTCGTGCCGTAATAGACGGTGAACGTAATGCTGCTGCCGTAAGCGTAGGCATGCGGCAGGTAGAAGCGCAGAATGCCGCGCCCGTCCGCCGTGACGGTCTGGCTGTAATCGCTCGTGCTCACCTTGACCACCACGCCCGGGTTCGTCTTGGCGACGATGTTGGTCGTCGTCGGATCGATGGTGTCCACCGTCAACGAAGGCGCGCTTTGCGGCGTGGTCACGTTAAACGTGCCGCTCACGGTGACGCGGCTGGCCGTATCCGAGCCGTACTGGGCATGCACGGCGGTATACGTGCCGGCGCTGCAAATGATATCGCCCGAGAACGCGCCGGAAGCGTCGCTGCGCACGATG
>CALVTV010000281.1 GCA_944363005.1 uncultured Clostridia bacterium
GGATCGTTGTTGTAGGCGCGGCTGCGAACAGCGGTGCGGCAGGAGGGGGCGGGGCCGTCATGGCGGCTGCAGCCGTGCTTGCCGCGCTGGTGGGCGAGGACATCGCGACGGCGCAGATTGACGTCAAGGCCGGCGTGACGCTGACGAGCGACGCGATCAACGACGCGCTCAAGCAGGCCGCTGCCGACTTCTCCGATGCGGGTGATACGCAGGAAGCAGCTGTTGCTGGCGATCCGTATACTGTCAAAGGCATGAACAAGTTCACGCTGTATGTAGAGGTTGCGGATGGCAAAATTGTTTCGGTAACTGCTCCGAATCACAGTGAGACTGCTGGGTACGGTGCGGACATGCTGACCGAAGAAGCGCTTGCGGCACTGGTGGGCCAGGACATCGCGACGGCGCAGGTTGACGCGAAGGCTGGCGTGACACTGACCAGCAATGCGATTAACGAAGCGCTCAAACAGGCTGCTGTGGCCAACGGATTTGAGCCGGTGGAGGCAGCCGATACGGAGTCGGAGGAGGAAGCCGTGGCTGTATCTGCTCCGGTTTCTGATGCGGAGAATGTCTATGAAGTGACGGGCTTTGCGCCGTTCAAGGTTGCGGTTGAAGTGGACGAAGCAGGCAAGATCGTATCTGTAAGCGTGCCGGAGAACAGCGAGACGGCAGGATTCGGCGCGGACCTGATCGCGGATACCGCCGTGTTTGATGCGCTGGTGGGACAGGACATCGCGACGGCGCAGATTGATGTCAAGGCCGGTGTGACGCTGACTAGCAATGCGATCAATGAAGCGCTCAAGCAGGCCGCTGCTGATTTCGGCGGCGCTGATGCGACGGATGCGGCTCCGGCTGACGCGCAGGCGAAGGCGTACGAGGTGACGGGCTTTGCGCCGATGACCGTTGAGATTGCGGTGGACGAAGCGGGCAAGATCGTGTCCGTGACGGTGCCGGAGAACAGCGAGACGGCAGGCTTTGGCGCGAACCTGATCGCGGATACCACCGTGTTTGACGCGCTGGTGGGCCAGGACATCGCGACGGCGCAGATTGACGTCAAGGCCGGTGTGACGCTGACGAGCAATGCGATTAACGAAGCGCTCAAGCAGGCCGCTAAGGAGGTGCAGTAAATGAAGGAACTTCGCAGAATCTTCATGAACGGCATCATCGACGAGAACCCTACGTTCCGCATGGTGCTGGGCATGTGCCCGACGCTGGCCATTACGACGGCGGCGAGCAACGGCATTGGCATGGGCCTTGCCGTCACATTCGTTCTGGTTTTCTCCAACCTGGTTATTTCTCTGCTGCGCAAGGCAATTCCGGATCAGATTCGTATTCCGGCGTTCATCGTGGTCATTGCCACGTTCGTTACCATTGTTCAGCTCATCATCAAGGCATTTCTTCCTGCGCTTGATGCGTCGCTCGGTCTCTTTATTCCCTTGATCGTGGTGAACTGCATTATCTTTGCGCGTGCGGAAGCGTTTGCGTGCAAGAATAAGCCGCTGCCTGCGATTGTGGATGGTCTGGGCATGGGCATCGGTTTCACCATTGCGATCACACTGATTTCTTCTGTGCGTGAGCTGTTCGGTGCCGGTACGCTCTTCGGTGTGCAGGTGATGCCGGCTGGCTATCCGCCGATGGACCTCCTCGTTAAACCGGCAGGTGGCTTCATTGTGCTTGGTCTGCTGCTTGCACTGATGAACAAACTGCTGCCGAAAAAGGCGTAAGGAGGACTGACAATGAACGAGATTCTTACGATCCTGATTGGCTCCATTTTCGTCAACAACTTTGCCATGTCGCGCTTTTACGGCATTTGTCCGTTCCTGGGCGTTTCCAAGAAGCTCGAGACGGCGTTTGGCATGGGCATGGCTGTCACTTTCGTCATGGCAGCGGCGTCTCTGGTGGCCTATCTGGTCAATGAATTCCTGCTGATTCCCTTTGGGCTGACGTACCTGCAGACGATTGCCTTCATTCTGGTTATTGCTGTGCTGGTGCAGATCGTCGAGATGGTCATCAAGAAGATGTCCCCGGGCCTGTATCAGGCGCTGGGTGTGTATCTGCCTTTGATTACCACCAACTGCGCCGTGCTGGGCGTAGCGCAGCTCAACGTCACTGAAGGATATAACCTGATCCTGTCTGTGGTGAATGGTGTTGCTTCCGCACTGGGTTATACGCTGTCCATCTGTCTGTTTGCCGGCATCCGCGAGCGTCTGGCGCTCGGCAACATGCCCAAGTGGATGGAAGGATTCACCGGTGCCATGATTACGGCGGGTTTGATGGCTGTTGCCTTTAATGGCTTCAGTGGCCTGATTTAAGCGCCGAGCGAAGGAGGAAACTGAAGTGAGTATCATCGCTATTCTGACCGCTGCGATCGTCATCAGCGTGCTCGGTCTGGCCTTTGGCGCGCTGCTGGGCGTGACCGATCGGGTGTTCAGAACCCCTTCGAATCCAACGGCTGATGCGCTTCGCGAATGCCTTCCGGGTGCAAACTGCGGCGCTTGTGGTTATCCTGGCTGCGATGGCTATGCTGTTGCGGTTGCTGAAGGCAAAGCGCCTGTTGGCGCCTGCGCGGTTGGCGGAGCGCCCTGCGCAGCAAAAATGGCGGCAATCATGGGCGTCGATGCTGGCGAAACGGTTCGCATGGTGGCCACGGTTGCTTGCCAGGGCTCTGCTGAGCATTGTGGAGACAAGGGCGAATACCAGGGCATGACTGATTGCGTTGCGGCTTCGCTAGTTAACGGCGGTACCAAGCTCTGCCAATATGCTTGCTTGGGCTTGGGGACCTGCGAGCGCGCTTGCCCGTTTGACGCGATTCACATTGATCCGCTGAAAAAGATTGCCGTGGTGGACAAAGAGAAGTGCCAGGGCTGCAAGAAGTGCGTTGCCGCGTGCCCGCAGCATGTGCTGAGCATGCAGCCGGCTGATCGCGTCGTTACGGTGGGTTGCCACAATCCTGAAAAGGGCGTAGCGCTCAAGGAAAAGTGCGACCGTGCTTGCATCGCTTGCGAAGCCTGTGTGAAGGCCTGCAACTTTGATGCCATTGTCATGGAAAACGGCGTGCCGAAGATTGACTATCAGAAGTGCGTTGGCTGCATGGCTTGTGCGGATGCCTGCCCGACGGGTGCAATGGAAGCGGAATTTGAATCCCGCAAGGAAGCGTACATCGATCCGTCGAAGTGCGTGGGCTGTACGCTGTGCACCAAGCAGTGCAAGTTTGATGCCATTGAGGGTGCGCTCAAGCAGACGCATAAGGTGTTGGGCGCCTGCACGGGTTGCGGCCTGTGTGCGGAGAAGTGCCCGAAGCATGCGATCACCATGCGTGACCGTCGCGCACCTCGCAACAAAATGGACAAGGTCAAAAAAGCGGCTGCGCCTGTGAAGGCACCGGTCAAAACACCTGAGTCCGGCAAGTGATGCATGGATAAAACCTGCGCCGAAATCTCATAAGAAACCAAACGGTCTTGCTTTCGGGAAACCGGGAGCAAGGCTGTTTTTTGCTTGGTGAGTGAATGGTGGAGAAGCATCGCGGGTTAAAAAGTGTACCGCGGGGCACTCTTTTGAAAGGCTTTTGCATCGGATACGCTTGATTTCTGCAATGCATGCGGGTATAATAAAAAAAGTTCAATGAGAGGCGGTGTGAAACACATGATTGATTTCAAATCCATACGGGCGGTGGATCCCGAGCTATACGAAGCCATGCACGACGAACTGATCCGTCAACGGGAACATATCGAGTTGATTGCTTCGGAAAACTTCGTCAGCAACGCTGTGTTGGCCGCGATGGGATCTCATTTGACCAACAAATACGCGGAAGGTTATCCCGGCAAGCGTTATTATGGCGGATGCCAGTACGTTGATGTTGTTGAGAACCTTGCCCGTGAACGCGCAAAAGCGTTGTTTGGAGCGGATCATGCCAATGTTCAGCCGCATTCCGGTGCCCAGGCGAACATGGCCGTGTATTTCGCGATGCTTCAACCGGGTGATACGGTGATGGGCATGAACCTCTCCCATGGAGGTCACCTCACACACGGAAGCCCGGTCAACATGTCCGGCAAGTATTTTAACTTTGTTGCTTATGGTGTGACGGAGGAAGAAGAGGTCATCGATTACGATGCATTGGAGCGCCAAGCCCTTGATGTTCGGCCCAAGATGATCGTTGCCGGCGCGTCGGCGTACCCGCGCATCATTGACTTTGAGCGTCTGCGCGCCATTGCAGACAAGGTTGGATGCCTGCTGATGGTGGATATGGCGCATATCGCCGGTCTTGTCGCTGCGGGCGAACATCCCAATCCCGTGCCTTACGCCGACTTTGTGACAACGACAACGCACAAAACGCTTCGTGGGCCTCGTGGAGGCATGATTCTTTGTCGGGAGCAGTATGCCAAAGCGATCGACAAAGCGATTTTCCCGGGTACACAGGGCGGACCGCTCGAACATGTGATTGCGGGAAAGGCTGTCTGTTTCAAAGAGGCCGCCACGCCGGAATTCAAAGCCTATCAGCATCAGATCGTTCTCAACGCCAAGGTTATGGCAGGTGCCTTTGTTGAGGCGGGCATTCGCCTTGTGTCGGGCGGAACGGACCATCACCTGGTGTTGCTGGATTTGACGGGAACGGGCGTCCACGGCAAGCAGTTGGAAGCGCTGCTTGGCGAAGCCAATATTACGGTCAACAAGAACACCATCCCCAAGGAAACGCTCAGCCCCTTCATCACCAGCGGCGTCCGCATCGGAACGCCTGCCGTGACGACTCGCGGCATGAAGGAGCCGGAGATGGTTGTCATCGCAGGAATGATTGCGCGCATCATTCGCGAGGGAGAAGCAGCCGTACCGCAAGTCAAGCGAGATGTGCTTGCACTTCTTGAAAACTTCCCGCTCTACGCTGATTGCGTGGTCGATTGAACCTTCGGGCACGTCGGTGTTTCCGGCGTGCCTTTCGCTGTATTGAAACGAAATTTGGGTTGACACAACCACGGGGAGAGCGTAAACTGAATATACGAGGAAATTGGTGAAAGCATAGAGGTTGCCAAGCATGATATACATGGATCACGCGGCTACAACGCCCGTTAAGCCGGCCGTATTGCAAGCCATGCTTCCTTATTTTACGGAGGAGTTTGCAAATGCGAGTGGAAGCTATGCTGCTGCTCGTCAGGCGCGCGCAGCGATTGAACGGGCACGGGAGCAAGTTGCCAATCTAATCGGCGCAGATGCGCAGGAGATTTACTTTACGTCCGGCGGTTCCGAAGCGGACAACTGGGCATTGACGGGTGTTCTGCGCGCGGCAGCGTCTAAGAATCACATCATCACTTCTTCGGTTGAACATCATGCGGTACTGGCTACGTGCCAAGATTTGATTGCACAGGGCAAACGAGTGGATTTTGTGCCTGTGGATGAAAACGGACTGGTTCAGCTGGATGCCATCGACCGGGCAATTTCCCCGGATACAGCTTTGATTTCCGTGATGACGGCCAACAATGAAGTGGGCACCATTCAACCTCTGCAAGCGGTGGTTGAGATGGCCCGCCAACATGGCATACCTGTACATACAGACGCTGTTCAGGCGGCTGGGCATATCCCGATCGATGTGCATGCTTGGGATGTGGATTTTCTGTCCCTTTCCGCGCACAAGTTTTACGGCCCCAAGGGGATTGGCGCATTGTACGTCAAAAAAGGCGCACGCATTGAGCGGTTGATTCGAGGCGGAGCGCAGGAACGCGGCATGCGTGCGGGAACGGAGAATACAGCGGCGATTGTAGGGATGGGGAAGGCGGCGGAACTTGCGGCCGGTTCCCTTTCTGAGAACATGCGTAAGATCACGGAGCTTCGCGACGTTTTGATCCGAAAGCTACAGGAAAGAATCCCAGGAATTTCCATCCATGCGTTGCATGCGCCGCGTCTGCCCGGGCATGTTCACCTCTCGCTCGAAAGGTATGACACGGCGTTGTTGCTGATGCAGTTGGATATGCACGGTGTCGCAGCGTCGGCGGGAAGCGCTTGCGCTTCGGGCTCCATCGCACGCTCGCACGTGCTCACAGCAATGGGTGTTGCCGGAGATGGACAGGCAGATTTGCGGCTTACATTGGGAGAGGATAACACACCCGAAGAAATTGACAAAGTTGTCGAAATCCTCGCTAATATTTACAAGAAATAAAGGAGTTTTCATGATCTATGGCAATAAAGAGGGCATTCGCGACTCGCTGCTTGCGCAGATGGAGACGCTCTATGACCTCGATCTTTCTGCGGAGAGTTTTGCGCCTGCGGAGTTGCTGGACGTATTGGCGTCTTTTACCGGCGCCATCAACCGGGAAATCAGCGTTTATCTCTCGCGCAGCGGCGCCGTTCTGGATATCACCATCGGCAATCTGAATAGCGTGGAGCTCAAGGACCTGCATTTGCGCCGCAATAGCAGACGTTTGAGCATGGTCCGCTGCATTCACACGCATCCGGGCGGAAATCCGCAGCTTTCCGACGTGGATATCAGTTCGCTCAGGTCCATGCGGTTTGATGCTATGGCTGCGGTTGGGGTGCTCGAAGGGAAGCCGACGGGGATTCAGGCTGCTTTTCTGGGAGAAGCCGTCAATGGTGTCAACAGTGTGCAATTGACGGAAGTGACTTCCGTTCGCAGGATTCCTCAGCACGCGTGGATGGAATGCATTGAGCAAGCGGATGCAGCTGTGCGCAAAGGGACTGACACCAGCACGCAGGAAGAGCGTGAACGCGCTTATTTGGTGGGACTGGATAGTGAGCATTCCCTGGAAGAATTGGCGCGCCTGGCTGAGACGGCCGGCGCCGTCGTCGTGGGAACCATGCTTCAAAAAAAATCCAAACCGGAAACAGCCACCTACGTGGGAAGTGGAAAGGCCGAAGAGCTTGCGCTGGAATGTCAGGCGCGCGAGGCCGATTTGGTCATATTCGATGATGAGTTGACCGGCATTCAAACGCACAATTTGGAGGAAATACTCCGGGGCGTGAAGGTGCTTGACCGAACCTCGCTGATCCTGGATATCTTTGCGCAACGCGCACAGTCTCGAGAGGGAAAGCTGCAAGTGGAGCTGGCGCAGATGGCCTATCAATTGTCGCGACTGATCGGCAAAGGCGTTGCCATGTCGCGGCTTGGCGGTGGCATTGGAACGCGCGGCCCAGGTGAGACGCGCCTTGAGATGGACAGACGGCGCATTCGCAAGCGCATGGGCGATCTGCGGCGCGAAATTGACGCGCTGGGAGGTCAACGCAATTTGCGTCGAGCGCGCAGGGAAAAGAATCAGATTCCGGTGGTGGCCCTTGTCGGTTATACAAATGCGGGAAAATCCACGCTGCTCAATACGCTCAGCGGTGCGGGCGTGTTGGCGGAAGACAAGCTGTTTGCAACGCTGGATCCCGTGATTCGAACCGTCAAACTGCCGTCGGGCGGCGAATTTTTGCTGGTAGATACCGTTGGTTTTATCAGCAAACTTCCGCATGCGCTGGTCGATGCGTTCCGTTCAACACTGGAAGAAGCGCTGCTGGCGGATGTGCTGCTCATCGTCTCTGACGGAGCTTCGGAGGACATGCTTCATCAGCACGATGTTGTGCTACAGGTCTTGTCTTCGCTTGGCGCTGGAGACAAGCCTCGCATTGATGTGATCAACAAAATTGACCGGATGCAGACGCCGCCCCAGTGGCCCGGTGCATTGCAGATTAGCGCTCGAACGGGAGAGGGAATCGACACCTTGCTTGAGCAGATCGGGCAGCGGCTGCGGGGAATCCAGCGGACAGCGCGGATTGAAATTCCTTATTCGCAAGGTGGGCTGCTGTCCATGCTGCACGATGGCGCCCGGGTTTTGCAAGAGGAATACGGCGAACAGGGCATCGTCATTGAGGCAATGGTCGATGATCAGTTGGCCGGACGCATCATGGCCAAGATTGGCAGCGACGCGTTTCATTGGATGCCGTAACACGGAAAGGAACTAGGACATGTTTGCATTGCGAGCT
>CALVTV010000282.1 GCA_944363005.1 uncultured Clostridia bacterium
CGTCGGCCAGGTTCTCGACCGTGGGCGTCACGCGCGGGTCCACAACGATGTACTTGCAGGCATTGCTCTCCTTGCCGTTGAGCATGCCGTTCCAGCTGGCCGGCGCGGACCACGGCGGGTTGTTGCCCCAGATGATGCAAACTTTAGTAGAGCCGATGGTCGGGCCTGCGCCGGTCGCCAGCGAGCTGGCGGTATGCCACTCCGGTCCGTAGATCAGCTTGGCAGCCAGCTCGGTTGCCTTATAGCAGGTAGAGGACTCGGTGCCCATGTTCGGGGAGCCGAACGTGAAGGCCAGGCGCTGCACGGCAGAACGCGGTTCCTTCGGGTCGCCGGTCGAGAAGAGCACCTTCTCCGCGCCGTACTTTTCCTTGATTCCGTTGAGCTTTTCGGCGATGGTCGCGAGCGCTTCGTCCCAGGTGATCTGCTCCCACTGGCCCGGTTCGCCCTTGGGATTGGTGCGCTTCATCGGGTGAAGCAGGCGCTGCGGATCGTACATTTCCTGAACCGCGGAAACGCCCTTGGCGCAGATATTGACATTGGGATAGTTCTCGCGCTTTTCAATGCGCACAACCTTGTTGTCCTTGACAATGCACTTCATGCCGCAACGCGGACCATGGTTGCACTGCACGCAATGCGTATACTTGACCTCTTCCGGCGAAGTGCTCTCCGCCAGCGCCGGGTCCGGATTGACATAGTCAAACATGTTGATCGCCGCGGCGGAAACACCGGTGGCGGCGGACAGCTTGAGGAATTCACGTCTTGTCAGCTTCATAATTGCGGCACCTCCTTACGCCTTGCTCTTGGCCTGCTCAACCGGGGTCTTGAGCTTGGCCTCTTCGGGCATTCCTTCCGGATACACCACCCAAATCCGCGTGCCTTCGACCTGCTGCGCGTTGTACTTGGCGATATACTGGGAAACCTCGCTCTCCGGGTCCTCCACATCGCCAAAGACGCGGCACTGCGCCGGGCAATGGACGGTGCACATCGGCTTTTCTCCGTTCTTGAGGCGGCCGATGCAGAAGGTGCACTTCTCCGCGATATTCAGGCCGCGGGTCTTGGTGGTTTCCTCTTCATAAGGAAGAACAACGCCCTCGTAATTGTAAACGTCGTCGGTCACCAGCGTGCGCGCATCATACGGGCAGGCATTGACGCACGCGCCGCAGCCCACGCACTTGTCGTAATCCATGGCCACGATGCCTTCGGGCGTCGTATAGGTCGCGCCCACCGGGCAAGCCGCCACACACGCCGCATTCTCGCAATGCATGCACATGGTCAGCTTATAGCGGCGATGCGCGTCCGGATACTCTCCCCATTCCACGCGCTCCACGCCGTTGTAGTCCACACCAGGCCGCGTGCCGTTGACCATCTTGCAGGCCATCATGCAGGTATAGCATCCTGAGCAGCGATCCATATTCAGGACCATTCCATATTTTGCCACAATCATTCCTCCCTCGATTTCACCGGAGTGCCGGCTGGGACCCCAAAGTACTCATTCACGGCAAACGCCGTCATCTTGGTAAAATTATAACATACTCATTCTGGATGTTCACGGGCATTTCTGCTCATTTTTTTGCGTTATACTGTGCAGACCTGCTATTTTGATTGACTTTTTTGCTACTATGCTGTACCATGAACCCATACATCTTTGTTCCATCTCAATCCTTCAGGAGGTTCCCTATGCCCGAAACGCAAGGAATCCCTTCCTCACTGGAGCGCTTCCAAATTTTTCAGGAGCGCCTCATGGACATCAGTTCGCTTGACGCGCTCATCAATCTGGCCTGCAGTGTGTTGGATTGTTCCCTGTACAGCTGCGACGGGCAGGGATTCAGCCTTGCGCGTAGCCCCGCCGAAGCGCGAAGCTGCCATATCTTCCGCAACATCGTCTGCAACACCCATCAGGTCAGCAAAGAAAAACTTAAGACATTGCTCGGCCCCACCCCGCTTTGCAACGTCATGCGCGACCCGCTCTGCCAGGGGGAAACCTGCACGCGCCTGTCCTTCCCGCTGAAAATCGGCAGACAGGGCCTGCCCGGCGCCGTCACATTTTTCATTTGGGATCGTACTTTGACAAATGACGATCAGGCACTCGCTTCAATGGCCGCCGGCGCTTTTTCCGCCTTCATGCGCAAGCACTCCTTTGCCGCCGACAAGGCGCAAATCAGCCAGGTCTCCCTGTTGCGCGAGCTGCTTGACTACAAGCCCGGCCTTCGTTCCTATTACGAGCGCGGTCTGGCCATGGAAAACATGCACACCCTGCGCGGCGGCTACCGCCTGGTGTACATCAGTGCGCCACAGAGTGCCTTCGTGGACGCAAACACGCTGACCATAGAAATTGCCTGTCAGATTCCTCAATCCTGGGTTTTCCCCTATAACGAGCGGATCCTCCTCGTCTTCAACGAATCGAAGATCAGCGTGGAATCCGTCGCCGCGCGACTTGCGCCTTTATTTGAAGTTCAACAGCTCTCCGCCTGCCTAAGCGTGCAGTTCGCCAGCCTTCTGGATTTACGCTCCGTTTATGTAGATACGCAGGCCTGTTTTTCAATCGC
>CALVTV010000283.1 GCA_944363005.1 uncultured Clostridia bacterium
CCGATGAGGGCGGCAAGCCAGTAACAGAGGTGCGACTGTCAGAGTTTCGGGGCGCGAATAGCGCTCGCTGGCAATAGGCCCTTATAGGGCCCAATCAAGCCACCGGCTACGCCGGTGGTTTTGACTCAGCCAAGCAAGTGCTCCAGCAGGATTTTGAGGCCCATGAGCACCAGCACAATTCCACCGAAGAGCTCGGCGCGCGACTGGTATTTGTTGCCGAAAAGGTTACCGACGCGCACGCCGACCACGCAGCAGACGAAGGTCGTCACGCCGATAAAGGACACGGCGGGGACGATGTTCACCTGCAAAAAAGCAAAGGAGACGCCGACGGCCAGCGCGTCGATGCTCGTTGCAACGGCAAGGGGCACCATGGCGCGCGCGGAGAAATCGTCATTGGCCGACTCCTGCTCGTTCCCGCGGGATTCCCGGATCATATTGATGCCGATGAACGCGAGCAGCGCAAAGGCGATGTAAGGGGCGACAGCGGTCACCAGCGATTCAAACTGGGAGCCAAGCAGGTAGCCGATCAGAGGCATCAGCGCCTGAAATGCGCCGAAATACAGACCGCAGATGAGCATGTGGCGCAGCGTGCATTTGCGCACAGACAGTCCCTTGCAGATCGAGACGGCGAAGGCATCCATCGACAGCCCCAAAGCGATGACAAACAGTTCCCAAAGACCCATGCAAGAATTCCTCCCATCGATTTGTAAGCGGCAGGACGCAAAAAAAGACCAATCTGCCGCCAAAGCACCAGATTAGTCTCGTCATTTCATATAAAGCCAGAGGACGCCCTCAGTATGTTGGCTCTATCACGCCCGGGATGGGCGCCGACTACTCCCTAAATCTGCTCTTATTATATGGAAAACACATAGGGTTAGTCAACGCTAATTTGATAACCGGCGTATTTGCCCCGCATGCATTGACGAGCGCGTACCGGCGTGTTATCATCACCATGAATGATGTGAGGAGGAAACGAATGATGGGTATGCTTGATTGCGGCATCCGCAAGGACGGCTGCTGGTTTCGCTACCGGGCGTGTGCGATCATACTGGAAGAGGGATATGTATTGTTTGCCGGCAACGACGCGGACGATTACTATTATTCCGTGGGCGGAGGCGTGCATGTGGGCGAAACGGCTGAGGAAGCGGTGATACGGGAGGTCCTGGAGGAAACCGGCGTGCGCTATGAGGTTGACAGGCTTGCCTTTGTGCATGAGAATTTCTTTGAGGGAAGCGGTTCGCTTGCAGACTGGCCCGTGTGCCACGAGTTGGCGCTGTATTTTCTCATGAAGCCGCGCGGTACGCGGGAACTGCATCCGCATGGAACAACCCAGGGTTTTGAGGAGACCATGCACTGGCTACCGGCGGACAATCTGCGCGCGTACAAAGCATTTCCGACATTCCTGGCAGACCATCTGCCGGTACCGACCGGCGTCACGCACATTGTGACGCATGAAAAAAAGACCGACGGTCTGCTCAGACCGAAAGCACGGGACAAAGCCGTCATCGAGCGCGCCTGCCCGGAGGATGAAGAAGCCATTTTTGCGCTGTACCATTCGCTGCTGGATATGCCGTACGGCACGTGGAACGAGAACTATCCGACGCGCGAGTGCGTACGGGAGGACCTGGCGCATAACGATGTGTTCGTCATCCGTGGGGAGGCGGGGCGCATCCTCGCGGCGATTGTGATTGAAAAGACGGAGGAATTTGAGGCGGACGTGCCGTGGTATCCGGATGTAACGCGCTGGTGTGCGCTCGGGCGGCTGGGCGTGGCGCGTGAAGTTCAGGGACAGGGCATAGCCCGGCGGATGCTGCAGCACGCCATGGATCAGGCGAAAGCGCAGGGGTATGAGGCTGTGCGCTTTTTGGTGGCGGCTTGCAATGTGCCTGCGCTGCATTCTTACGCAAAACTGGGGTTTGATGTCTGTGGCAAGATCGAGCTTTGGGAGGGAGAATGGTATTGCTACCAGAAACGTCTGTGACTTGCTCCTGTAAACAAAGCATGATATACTGAATGTACTAATCTTTGGAGGAATTCTTCCGATGCACATGAGAACAAAAAAGTGGGCCAAGCCGGAATTGGCGGTTTGCCCGTACTTCACCGACGAAGCGGAGAGCCTGCGCGGCCGTTGGCGCGAACGCTTCCCCAAGGATCAGCCGCTGTATCTGGAACTGGGCTGCGGCAAGGGGGTATCCACGGCGGCCATGGTCTACGACCAGCCGTCGGTCAATTTTGTGGCGATGGATATCACCTGCAACGTGCTTGGCGATACGCGGCGCAACATCGCCGCGACCTTTGGCGACAAGCCCGTGGAAAACGTGATGATTGCGCGCTATGACATCGCGTATATTCACAATGTGTTTGCGCCGGAGGATCGCATTGAGCGGATCTATATCAATTTTTGCAATCCATGGACGAAGCGGCCCAAGTACGCCAAGCGCCGCCTGACCCATCCGCGCCAGCTGATGCAGTACCGGGATTTCCTCGTTGACGGCGGCGAAATCTGGTTTAAAACGGACGATATGCCGCTCTTTACGGAATCGTTGCAGTATTTTGACGCCTGCGGGTTTGAAATGCGCTATCTGGTGAACGACTTGCACGCCTCGGGCTTTGCGCCCAATTACGTCAGCGAACATGAGCAGAAGTTTTCGTCGCTGGGCGTGCCCATCAAGTTTGTGATCTTTCGCAAAAAGAGCGGCCCTGTGGAAATTGACCCGGTGCGTTGGGTGATGCCGGGCGCGTTTGCCCGCCTTCGCAACGCAGAGGCGGAGGACTAATTTTTACAAAAGAAAACGAGGGAAACTGCCATGTTCGCCATCATCGTCAATCCCGTATCCGGCAATCGCGATCACGAGGCACTGCTTCGCGGGGTTTGCAAGGCTGTTGCGGCGCGCGGAGATTCGGCGCGGGTATACGAAACGCAATGCGAGGGAGACGGCGTGCGCTGTACGAAACAGGCCATCGAGGCGGGCTGCACTTCGGTTGTCGGTTTGGGCGGCGACGGTACGCTCAGCGAGATTGTCAGCGTAGTGGCCGGCACGACCATCCCGTTGTACATCGTTCCCTGCGGGACGGGCAACGATTTTGCGCGCGCTTTTGGCCTTCCGCGCCATCCGCTTCGGGCTTTTGAGGCGCAGTTGGAAGGTGAAGCTGTGCCCGTGGACTGCCTGAAGGTGAACGGGCATCCGTTCCTCAATGTTGGCGGCACCGGGTTTGACGTGGAGGTGCTGCGAAAGCTCGAAACATATCGGACGCTTTATCCCGGGGAAAAGGCGTACCGCAAGGCGGTGTTTGCCGTGCTGAGCGAATACCGCGTGCTGGATGCCCAGATCAGCGTGGATGACGGTCCCTTCACGCGCGTGCGCGCGACCATTGTTGAGGCAGCGAACGGGCAATATATCGGCGGCGGAATGCGCGTTGCGCCCGATGCGCGCTGCGATGACGGACTGATCGATGTCGTCGTCGTCCGGCAGGTGCCGCGGTGGGTCATTGCGCTGTTGTTGCCGCTGTTCATTTGCGGATGGCATGCCCGGCTGCCCATCTGCCGCACGGTGCGCGCCCGGCATGTAACATTGCGCGCCCATGACATGATGGTCAACATCGACGGCCGCCTGGAGGCCATGGAGGAGGCGGCGTTTTCCGTTTGGCCGGGTGCGCTGAGCATGCGGCGGCCCAAGAGAAGGTGATGCGGTCGTTTTTTGTTGTGCCTTAAAGCGCTTTGAGCGAGGCGTACAAAAAGTGCACTGTCGGGAAGTTTCCTTACATTTTTTGGGAAAAAGGGAAGAATTTTGTTCCGTATACCGTCATATATTTAGATGGAGGGCACAAAGGATGTCCGCTTTCCGCCCGGGGGGCGGGGACAAATGAATTCCAGAAGGAGTGTGGCCAAGGTGAAAAAGAGTTTGATTTCCATCATCGCCCTGTGTGCGATGCTTTTGTTCGCCTGTACGGGTTTGAGCGAGACCCTGTTTGTGGATAACCGCGAAACCGACAAGGTTTATCCCGAACGGTTGAATCTGCGCGCGGAGCCTTCCGCAAATGGAGCCATCCTTGGGCTATATTACACAGGCGCGCAGGTAGAGAGCCTGGGGGTCGAGGGGAATTACACGAAGGTTTCCATCGGCGGTGTGACGGGCTATATGGCCAATGAGTACCTGATTACGGCTGAGGAAGCGGTGAGCCGCTATGGCGAGGACAGCGGATTCGGCACTTGCCGTCAGGGACAGGTGGATTTGGGAGGACTTTGGCAGAGCAAACAGGACTTGCTGGAGACGACGGATTTGCAATCCGAGTCCCTGCTCGAGTTGCATGATGGGGATTCGATCGAAGTCGTGGGCATTTTGGGAGAGGACTGGGCCTACATTGCTGCGCCGGGCGAAACGGAAAAGGTTTACGGATATGTGCCGCTGAACACATTGATCGATGTGTTGCCCTATCGCGTACTGATCGTTGCGGCGAACAAGGCCGACAGCCGCACGGTGCTCTACGATGCGGCCAATGACCGGGCGAAGGAAATCATGTCGCTCAAAAACGGCACGCCTTGTCTTGCGCTCTTTGGCCGCAAAGAAGGAAATTGGGTAAAAGTGCGCGTGGGCGGCGTATCCGGTTGGATCAAGTATACGCAGGCGGGAAACCTGGTTTCCCTGATGGACGGACAGGCGCGAAGCACCGTGCCGTATTATCCGCTGGTGATGCAGACCAAGACGGATGCGCTGCTTTGCAGTGTGTGCGGGGATACGACCAGCACGTATATGACGCTTGGCGAAGGCATGAAGGTCGAAGTGCTGGCGGAGCTGGAGAACTACGTGTATGTGCGCACGCTGGAGGGCGGAGCGGGGGCCTACGATTGCGGCGACTATGGCTACATGGCGCTGGCGGATCTCTCCCTTTCGCAGAGCGCAGGCGGGGCCGGCATTGCGCAGGCAGATGATGGCGATTTGCCCGTATTGCTGATGAAAGAACCCGATGCGCAGTCGGATATGCTTGGCGCCTTGATTGCGGGCGCGCAGGTGTATATTGTCGATTTTACGCAGACGGACTATGTCCAGGTGAAACTCGGCGATGTGACGGGTTACGTGCTCAAGCAACAGATTCGGGCGCTCGGAGAGGGCGGGGAGATGGCTTCTGACCGCATTCCGCAGCGGGCGACACTCTTTGAAAATGCGTCTTTGATGAGCGAACCCTCCGACGGTAGTGAAGAGCTCGCCTCGGTGAACCAAGGCGAACGGGTTTACGTGCTGGCCAAGTTTGGGGACTGGGCGTATGTCAAGGCTGGAGATACTGCGGACCTTGGCCAAAGCGACGAGCGCATGGGTTTTATTGAGATTTCGAAGCTCAATACGCCTGCGAGCACGACGCACCTGACGGCTTTTGTCAACGAAGACAAGATCAACTTGCGGGCAGAAGGCAGCCGCGACGAAGAAATTGTCGGCAGAGTCCGGCTTGGAGAACGGCTGCGCGTCGCGGACTACGGCACGGACTGGTCGTGTGTGGTCACGCCGGATGGCAAGCGCGGGTATGTGATGACGAGTTACCTGGAGTTTGAGTGAGGAGCCTGACCGATGATGAAGCGCAGCCTGGTTTTGCTGATGAGCATGCTGCTTTTGAGCGCAGCATGTGCGTGCGCTCAGGAGCTTCAGGCCGCGGATGTCAAAACAATGGAGGAAGCGGCACAGTTTGTCGATCCTGCCGAATTGGCGCCGTGCTCGTTCTTCTCCTTGGCGCAAGAAAATGGGTTTGAGCCGAAAAATCTCTCCCCGGAAGAGGCCTACAAGGCGTTGCAAGCGGCTTACGACGATGGGCGTGAAGCCGCAACCGCGAATTGGCTGCGCGAATGGGGAATCGATATGGAGCTCTATGGACGGCCTGAACGCTGTGCGCTTGGGGAGGATGTGCGGCTGGGAAACCGTTTTGTTTCCCTGGAGGCCCTTGTCTTTGGCAGCCAATATGGCGATGAGCAGTCCTTGCTCTTCATGAAAGAGGAATACGGCGAATGGCAGATGATCGATTATGTGCAAGGCGGTGCAAAACGGATCTGCGTGCTTAGTGACGAGGGTGAAGAGGCTCTGGCGCTCATTGAAACAGAAACTCTCGGGCATGGCTCAGGGTTTTCCGCGCAGTGGGTTGGGGTGTACAACCCGGTCAACCGTGCCTTTGAGGCTGCGTATACGCGGGAAGGATATTCCTGCACGCTCTCCGATCGCAATTTATTCGTATCATCCTGTGCTGATTATAGTCCGGCGGGTTTGCGCATCGTGAACGCATGGTCATTCGGCGGATACGAATGGCAGGAGGATGGCACACAGGTCTTTAACCAGCGGGCGCAGCGGTCGGACGTCTCTGTGTATGCGCACGATGTGCAGAAACAGGCGCTGCATTTGCGCGTTCACGAGGAACACGAAGGACTCAGCCCGGCTGTTTTGCGCGCAACAGACGTGGAAAGCTATCTGAGCGGAAAGGCCTTGTTTCTCTATTAAATGACCAAAGAGATGTAAGAAGCTTCGAAAATCATCATATTTGTGCAAATTAAACCCTGATTTTCGGCGGATTGAAAAAGATTCCATCATTTGCCAATGGGGAAGACTGCTTGAATCACGGGATGAATTCACAAAAACAGGCGTTTAAAATCGCCTGTTTTTTTCGTAAAAGTGCGCGTGAAACGGGCATGCCTTGCAAAAAACGGCACGCCTGGCTATAATAGCGTGAGCATCGGTGAGGATGCATATATTGCCGTGCGGATGGCGCGGCGAAGAGGAGGAATGCTCATGAAGCAGTTCAGCTATGTGCTCACTCAGGACAGCGCCCGGCAGACCCGGCACATGAGCGATTTGGTGCGGGAGGCAGCCCGGTTTCAAAGCCGCGTGCAGCTGCAAAATGGATTGCAGGCTGTTCCGCTTGGCGCAACCCGCTCAGTGCCTCAACTGGATATGCAGTGTGGCAATCGCGTGACGGTGACCGTCGAGGGAAAAGATGAAGAAGCGGCTGTTGCGGCCATTCAAAATTACTTCGTAGCCAACATGTAAGATTGCAAAAGAATAAGAAAACGGCGCGCGGGAAATCACTCTGCACGCCGTGTTTTTTTGTTTTTAAGGGAATGCATCACTTTCTGTGTTGGTGCAGGCCGAAGGTCATGAATTCGCATTCCAGACGACCGTTGTAGAAGCGGCGCTTCTTGTCCGCACGCCGTCCAAAGCAGCGTTCAAAGCCCGGATGGCTGGTAATCGCAGAGAGGGTAAAGCCGGGGTGCCTGCGCAAAAGGAACCCCATATCGCGATAAAGCGTTTCGCAGGCCTTGCGGTCGCTCAGCCGTTCACCGTACGGCGGGTTACACAGGAAAGCGCCGCGCTCTTCGTGAAGCTGGCAATCTCGCATATCGGCAACCTGGAACGTCACGCGGCCGTCCAGCCCTGCCTGATGCAGATGGCGGCGGGCGAGCTCAACGGCCTGGGGATCGATATCTCCGCCGGAAATGCCTTCGATGCGTTCGGGCTCGAAACGGGCCTGGGCTTCTTCGCGCAGGCTTTGCATGGAAGGCGCCATGCGCCAGCTTTCCAGCGCAAAACTGCGCGTGAGGCCCGGTGCGCGATGGGCCATGAGCATTGCCGCTTCAATGAGCAGCGTGCCGGTGCCGCACATGGGGTCGTGCAAGACCATGCCCGGACGCCAGGGGCTGAGCGTGACCAGGGCCGCGGCGAGTGTTTCGCGCAAGGGCGCTTCTCCGTTCCAGGTGCGGTATCCCCGGCGGTTGAGCGCGATGCCGCTGGAATCGAGCGTCAGCTGCGCGACATCGCCATGCAGGGAGACGTCAATGGCATAGGTTTCGGCGGACTCGGGAAACCAATCGACGTGGTAGTGTGCCTTGAGGCGTTCGACAATGGCTTTTTTGGTGATGGCCTGGCAATCGCGCACGCTCATCAGCTGACTTCTGGCGCATTTTCCGGAAACGGGGAAACGGGCGTCAACCGGGATCAG
>CALVTV010000284.1 GCA_944363005.1 uncultured Clostridia bacterium
GAGCACTACAACATGTGATGACGAGGAGGAATGAAACATGGCAGTAACGCTGGCCAATGTGCGCGCGGGCGCACAGGATGCACTGAGCGCGCAGGTGATCGACGAGTTCTGCAAGTCGAGCTACCTGCTGGACAACATGGTTTTCGATGACGCGGTCAACCCCATGGGCGGCGGCGCGGCGATGACCTATGCGTATACGCGCGTAACGACTTGGCCGACGGCCGGGACCCGAGCGGTCAACACCGAGTACACCGCGCATGAGGCGGAGAAGAAGCGCTACGTCGTGGACCTGAAGGTCATGGGCGGCGCGTTTGAAATCGACCGCGTGCTCGCCGGGATGGGCGGCGTCGTGGACGAGGTGCAGTTCCAGATCGGCCAGAAGATCAAGGCCACGCAGGCGTGCTTCTCGGACATGGTCATCAACGGCGACGCGGAGGAGGATGTGAACGGGTTCGACGGCCTTTCCAAGGCGCTGACGGGCTCCGCCACAGAGTTCACCACGACGATTGACCTGTCCACGAGCGCGAACGTGTCGACCAATTACATGGCGTTCCTCGATCAGCTCGACGAGATGATCGGGGAGATGGACGGCGCGCCGACCTGCCTGATGGGCAATGCGCGCATGATGGCCAAGATTCGCGCCTGTGCGCGCCGCGCGACGATGTACCAGACGGGTGTGGACAACTGGGGCCGTCCGCTGGAGTATTACGGCGCTGTGCCGCTGATCGACCTGGGCACCAAGGCGGGCAGCAACAACCCGATCATCGCGACGCTGGAGGACGGTACGACCAGCCTGTACGCCGTGCGCATGGGCCTGGACGGCTTCCATGGCGTGTCCGTCTCCGGCCAGAGCCCGATCAAGACCTGGCTGCCGGACTTCACCACCGCGGGCGCGGTCAAGAAGGGCGAGGTCGAAATGATCGCGGCGGTCGCGCTCAAGTCGAGCAAGGCGGCGTCCGTTCTGCGCGGCCTCAAGATCCAGTGAGAAGGGGGCGGTAGGATGGCCATCAAGCTGGGCATAAAAGCCTGCCGTGAACAGCCGCTCTCGGAAAGCAGCGTCTGCGTCGGCGGCAGAACGCAGGATGCCTGCGCGCCGTGGTATCCCTATGTGACCGCGGCGGCATACGGCCTGAGCGTCACGGCGGCGGCGTGGAAGGCGGGCGAAGCGTTTCCGCTCAAGGCGGTGACGATGCGGGGCGAGGCGGTGGACATCGCCTCCAACGACCCGCACCTTGAGGTGTATGGCCTCGATCTCGACTACACGGCGGGCAGTCAGGCGGTCACGCTCGTGTATGCCGGGCACCTGGTGGACGTCGTGCTCACGGTGACCGGCAGCGGGGAGGAAGCGTGATGACGGCGAGGGAACGGCTTGAAGCCAAGCTGAGCGGCGTGCCGGAAACGGCGCTTGACGCGCTGCTGGAGGACGCACGCGGCATGATCCTGGCCTATACGGGGCGCACGGCGCTTCCGCAGGCGCTGGAGACGGCGCAGGTGCAATTGGCCGCCGTGCTCTACAACCGCACGGGCGCGGAAGGCGAGAGCGGCCACAGCGAGGGCGGCGTATCGCGCACGATGGAGGCCCTTCCGGACGAGATCCGCAGGCAGATTGCGCCGTACCGGCTGGCGAAGGTGGTGTCCGTTCATGAGACTGCGTGAGCGCGAAAAGCGGGACGTGCTTCTGCGCGCCTTTACGGGCCTTGACGACGATGTGTACACATTCGGCGAGGGCGTTCCCGCCCGCGCGTCGGTCTATCCACTCACAAGCGGGATGGATGCGCGCGTAACCGGCGAACAGGAGACGTTGCGCCTGCGCATGCTCTACGACGGCGGAGAGCCGCTTCAGGTGGGCATGGGCGTGACGCTGGCGGACGGGCTGTACCGGATCGTGTCGCTGAACCGGTGGGCGCATCAGGAGGCCGTGCTCGAGCGGATGAGCGAGGGGAGGTACAGCCTTGCGGATTCGACTTGATGGGTTGCAGGCGCTGGACTTTGAAACGCCGGAGGCGCAGGGCTTACAGGATGCGGCCGTTCGGGCGCTCGCTGCGGAACTGGAAGCGATGGCCGAGCAGGCGAGGGCGGATTGCCCGGTGAAAACCGGCGCATTGCGCGCGAGCATCGGTGTGCGCCGGGAATCGGACGGCGCGTCGCTGGTTGCAGGCGCGCCCCATGCCGCCTGTGTGGAGCTGGGTTCGGCGAATGCGCCAGCCCGGCCCTTCCTGTATCCGGCGTTCAAGGCGCGAGCGCAGGCGATGATGGTGCGGGTGAAGCGGGCGGTGTGCCGTGCCCTGGGCGAGGGAGGTGAGCAAGCGTGATTCACAACGAAGCGCCCGCCATCCGGGAGCGTCTTGCGGCGATTGAGGGCGTGCAGGCCGTCACGCGGGGCTGGCCCAAGCGGCTTGACGCGCTGCCGGTGATCGCCGTGCACAAGGCGGCGGACACGCCGGTTTGCTTTCGGGACGACCGCGAGCACATCGCGGAGCTTGAATATCTCATCCGGATTTTCACTAACCGGGCCGAGGAAGCGGATGCCATCGCCGTGGAGGTCGATGCGCTGATGGAGGATATGGGATATGTGCGCACGTTTTCCTATGACGACGACGGGGAAGAGGCGCGCATGGAGGCCCTGCGCTACCGGAAATACGTGTGACGCAGGAGCGGTTTGACGAAGGAGGAACAAACATGGCAAAGAAGAGAGCGATCATCGGTTTTCGGGGCGTAGCGCTGGCGCCCGTGCTTGAGGATACCATTACCGCTTACAGCACGGAGGCGGCGGAGGGCATCCAGTACGCGGGCAGCATGACCCGCACGCCCAAGGAGACCACGCAGGACTTTTACTACGACGACGACCTGTATGCGCAGCTGCGCGAGGTCAGTGGCGACGACGTGGAGGTGCGCTTTGCGGAGATTCCGCTCGAGCAGCTGGCCGAGTTGGGCCTGGGCTCCTATGACGCGGAAACCGGCACGCTCGAGGCGAATTTCAGCGTCACCGGCAAGACATACGCCTTCCGCTGTGTAACGAACACGGTGGACGGCCTGCCGATGTATTTCAACTGGCGCGTGTTTGATCTGACGGGCCTGCGCTTTGACAACTTCACCACGCGCGGCGGTACGGTCAGCGTCTGCGAGGTCATCATGACGGGCGTGTTCAGGCGGCCCAAGCTCGCGGGAGCGGCGGCCTATGCGATCCGTCAGCCCAAGGACGACGGCACGGATCTTGAAGCCTGCAATGCGTGGATTGCGGCGGCGGAGACGCTGCCCAAGGCGTAAGCGATCGGCCTCCCGGGGGAAAAGCCCTCGGGAGGCTCATGATTTTAGGGAGGAACCTATGGCGGAAAAAAGCAGTCTGCCGCTCTCCGTTCGCAAGGGCGAAATGGTGCGCGGCTATGAAGTCCGGCGGCTTCCCCTGGGGGAATACCTGACGGCGCTGGATGCGCTGCGGGAAGCGCCGGCGGCGCTGATGCGCGCATGCTTCCCGGGCGAGGACGCAAGTCAGGTGCTCACGCGCCTTTCGCATATCGGTCCGGACGGGCTCACAAAGCTGCTTGAACGCGCGATGGCCGTGGTGCCGGGGGAAGCGGTGCGGCTTCTCTCGCTGCTCACGGGCGTGCCGCAGGAGGCATTGCTGCGCGACCCGGACATCGGGCTCGATGGCCTGGCGGAGATGCTGGAGGCGTTCTGGAGGCTCAACGGCCTGGAAAATTTTACGAAGGCGGCTCTGCGCGCGGCCGCCGCCCTGAAAAGCGCGCGGACTGGCTTCAGCGCCTGATCGCGCAGGGGCTGACGCTGGGCATTTCCAAGCGGGAACTCTTGCAGGAGTATTACCCCGATGAGCTGCCGGCGGTGCTCAACGCCTATTGTGCGCTGCACGGTGCGCACGGGGAAGCGCAGGAAGAGCGCGTGGACGTGCGCGAATTTCTTTCGATGTGAGGGAGGTGATGACGGATGAACATGGAGGAACTGGTCATCGCCGTGCGGGTGACGGCGGAGGATGCGCAGGCGAGTCTCGACGCGCTCACCGGGGCGTTTGAGCAGTTGGCCCAAACCGGAGAAAACGGGCTTGCGGCCGTACAAAAGCAGGCGAATGCGCTCGCGCGGGCCCTGCAAAATACCGCAGCGCTCAAGCGTCAGATTGCGGCCTACCGCGACCTTGCCACCCAGGTCAAGCGAAACGGCGGCACCTGGGCGGACCTGACGGACGAGGTCAAGGGATTCGGCAAACAGCTGGGCGTGGCGGACGGCGACCTGGACGGCCTGATTTCGGGGCTTGGCGGGCTGGAAAGCCA
>CALVTV010000285.1 GCA_944363005.1 uncultured Clostridia bacterium
GCTGGCCATGTATGTGCTGCTGGCGGTGTATCTTGCCCGCAACGTCTCCATGCCCGTGCTCAACCGCGCGCTCGCGCTTTCCCTGGGCGCGTGCCTCATCTGTCCCGGTGCGACGGCGAGCGCCTGGGTGCTCAGCTGCATGCTCTGTGTGCTGGCCATCCTTGCGCGGCCGCAGCTGCGCGTCGCCGCCTGCACGGTGCTCTTCGCCACAGCGGGCGCCTCTGTGTATGCCGTGTCGGCTGAAATCCTCTTGCCCATGATCGTCGCGCTGACACTGTGCCTGCTCGCGCTGTTTGCTGTCCTCGGCCTGTTCGACGGCTGGAAGAAGGGATTGACCGAAGATGCATGATTGCCAAAACATTCGCCTGCGCATCGTTTCCCGGATGCGCGATGCGGCCGGTAGCTGCGAGGAAATCCGCCATGCACGCACGGGCACGCTCCGGGAGGAAGCGGACGGCACGCTCCTGCTCGCCTATGACGACGAGCAGGACGGCGAACGCGCGCAGATTTCGCTGAGCGCAACGCCGCGCCATGCCCGGATGGAGCGCCGGGGCATGACCCGCGCCACACTGTGCTTTGAGCCTGGCGCGCGCACGTCGAGCGTATACAGCACGCTGTACGGGGAAATTCCCGTGCAAATCGACACCCGGAACGTCAACCTGACGCGCCAGGCAAACGGCGGTGAGCTCGCGCTCGACTACGACGTGTACATGGGCGGCGAATTCACAACGCAAACCCGCCTTTGTGTCACTTGGAGGCTATGATGACCGTCACGCAGCTGCGCGACGCGGCGCGCGAAGCCATCGCGCAGGGCGGGGGGCGCGGTTTTGTGCGCTTTGCCACGGCGGGCGAAGCCCTGCTGGTGACGGATGCGCCGCGCCACGGGGCATTCGACGAAACGCCGCTATGCCGGACGGGTTTTCTCTGCCGGGCACAGGGGCCGCTGCTGGCGCTCACGCCGGGCGACGCCTTGCTGCGCGAACTCTGCGCGCGGCCGAACGTGCAGGTGCAGATCGACTGGGAAACCCCGCTGCATCCTGCGCAGGCGCTGGCGGCGCGCTTGCTACGCCATGCCGGTGTGCCGCTGACGGACGAAGGCCGCCAGCTCATTGTCGAAACGGCGCGGCTGCTCTGGCTTCCGAAGGAGCGGGTGCTTGCCGCGTTGCCCGGTTTGCAGGCGTCCATCGCGGCGATGCTGCGCAAGCGGGAGGAAAGCGGCTTGCTTCAGACGGGCGCGCTGCTGGCCAATTGGTGCGATGAACAGAGAAAGGACGGGATGAACAGATGAAACTCGAATACATCGGACATGCCTGCTTCCGCATGACGGCGCAGGACGGCACGTGCGCGATCACCGATCCGTACGACGGCGGCGTAGGCATCGCCATGCTCCCGCTGACGGCGGACCTGATCACCATGAGCCACGAACACCACGACCACAACTGCGAGGACATGGTGAAGGGGCAGCCGCTGATCGTGCATGGCGATCAACCGGCGGCAGTAGGCGGCATAGAAACGCGAGCCGTGCTCTCCTTTCACGATGACGCGCAGGGCGCCAAGCGCGGGGCAAACGCCATCCGCATCTTCGCAATCGACGGCCTCAAGGTTGTGCACATGGGCGACCAGGGCTGCATGCCCAGCGAGGACGTGATTTCCGCCATCACCGGCGCCGATGTGATGATGATTCCCGTCGGCGGATATTACACCATTGACGCCAAGGGCGCGCAGGCGATCATCCAGCGGGCCAAGCCGCGCTGCGTCATTCCCATGCACTTCCTGACGCAAAACGGGCACTATAGCGTCATCGGCGATCAGCATGCGTTCCTGACCTGCATGGGCGTCCCCAACGCATCCGCACAGCAGGCGCTCACGCTGCTGCCCGGCAGTGTGCCGGAAGGCGTCGTGCTCATGCAGCCGCAGGCCGACGCGCTGCGCTGACCTTCCGCCAACCCAAACGAGAGGAAATTCCTCTCGTTTTCTTTATGCAAAACCGGCGAATAACACAAAGAGGCAGGCGCCTGAGCGCCCACCCCGAAAAATCCGTCAATCGCAGCAATAATCTTCTTTGTCGTGTTCCGAATGAATGGCGCCGTACAGGCAAGCCACGGTCACCAGCAGCAGCAGCGTTGCCCAGAAAATGCCGCCCCAGTCTTCGCCGGAGATGCCCAGGAACGACGGCTTGTACACGCGCATCGCCACGGCCTCGCCCAGCTGCATTTCGCCTCCATCGACGCTGTACGCCAGGGAAGCGCCGACCAGCTTCTCCTTAAGATTCTTCTGCGGCTCCTGCGCGACGACCTGCAACTCAAAGACCTGCGTAGCCGCCGTCAGGCCCGCATCCCCCTCGGTCGCGCCCGCCATATGCGCCGTGAGCATAACCGTCTGATCCTCCAGCACGGTGACCGTGCCTTCGCGCTCCACCGTGCTCAGCGCGGGTACGCCCTGTGTGGGCAGGTCTCCGTCCTCATCCTGGGAAGTCCCTTCGGCGGGCGTCGCTTCTGCCTCTTCGGATTTCTGGATCGTCAGTCCCTCCGGCAGCACGCAGGAGAGCTCTACGTCCGCGGGCACCAGGCCCTCGTTGACGACCATGACGCGCAGCGTCATCGGTTCGCCCGCCTCCAGTTCATCCGCGTCCGGAATCAGCCGCGCGCTGATCTTCGGGCCACAAACCTGCACGCGCGGCAGCGGAATGCGTTCCCCATCCGCAAAGAGCACGCCGGTCAGCAGGCGCACGGCATCCTCATCTCCCTCGAGCGCATCCTCGTTGACGCGCAGCGGCAGTTCAATGACCATGCTGCTGGGGGTGCCATCGACGGCGGCCTCCGCACAAACCGTCCCCATCAGGCGGCTTCCCAGGGCGGTCAGCACATCCGTCTCCTCGGGGGTCACGCCCTCCGGCAGCGACAGGTTCAGCTCAACGTCGCGCGCCGCCGTACCGGCATTGGTCACATCAATGCGCCAGGTGAACGTTTCGCCCGGCTGCACCCGTCCCTCTTCAGGGCCGGTCATCGTTGCCGTAACGGAAACATCCGCCACGCACAAATTAAGCGTCTGCCGGGCACGATAAAAGCGCGTGCCCATGCTCATCTCGCAAACGAGTTCGACTTGCTCACTCTCGCCGCCCGGGGTCAACGTCACTTCCCGCTCAAACGTGGTCACCGAAGGCGTCAGCACCCCGTACTCATCCGCCTGAGCTGCCGGCAAAACGGCCTCCCAGACCGTCTCCTGCGCGCAGTTCAGGCGCTCAGGCAGGCTCAGCGTCAGCGTAACCGGAGTCTGCGTGGCGCGCGGATTGACCGCCGTTACGGTGAATGTGAGGGTCTGCCCTTCCTCCAGGCGCGAATCGCCGGCCGCCAGCGTGAGTTCGAGTTCCTCCGCCATGCTCTGTGCAACGGCCGATACGCCGGTTTCAAGCCCCTGCTCGGCTCCCGTGCCCACGGCAGTGAGGAAATCCGGCAGTCCCTGCGCAGCACCGGCCGCCGGCAGAGCGAGGCAAAGCGCCGCCACGGCCCATATGCATCTTTTTTTCACAGAAATCAACCTCCTTGTGCGCCTTACTTTGGCCTGCCGGGGCGGCATTTATACCCTGCACATCCGGTCATTTCTGCGCATTTCACGCTTTGCGCGCACAAAGAGCAAAGAAAACGCGGCCCTCTGCCTTCACAGAGAGCCGCTTTGTTTTATTGCGCGTCCGGGGTTTCGTCCTCTTGCGTGGCTTCCCAGACCTCTTCGTTTTCCTCGACAACCTCTTCCTCGACCTCAAAGACGTCCTCTTCGCCTTCCAGAATGAGGATGTCGTTTTCCGGCGCGTTCTTCGCTTGCAGGATCATTTCCTTCGTATCCAGATCCACGGCAAAGATCGCCTCGCTGGAGCCGGAATGCTCCTTCAGGTAACGGGCGACCGCCGCCGCCTGCTTGCGATTCATCTTGAAGACGATCGCCTGATGTTCGCTGCGCGTTACATTGTCCATATGGCTTCCTCCTTGACGGTTTATGACATCTGCGCCGCAATCTGCGCAAGCTTCTCGCGGATGGGCAAATGCTGGGGGCACGCCTTTTCGCACTGACCGCACTTGCGGCAGGCGCTCGCGCGCTCGCTCTCCTGCATGTTCTTCCACGTATTTTGCAGATTGTTGGCATGGTTATACATGGCAAACTGATTCATCATCCGGAAATTGCGCGGGATATCCACCCCAAACGGGCAGGGCATGCAGTACTTGCAGTTCGTACAGCCGACAAACACCCGCGCGCGAATCGCTTCGCGCACGCGGCTGATGACCTGCTGGTCCGCGTCGCTCAGGCTGTGATCGCCGCTGAACGTAGCCAGGTTGTCCGCAACCTGCGCCTCGTCGGACATGCCCGAGAGGATGATCCGGCAGTTATCCAGGCTGGCCACCCAGCGCATGGCCCACGAAGCCACCGACCAATCCGGATGCGCCGCGCGGAACATCGCCGTGATGTCCTCGCTGAGCGTAGCCAGGCTGCCGCCCTTGACCGGCTCCATCACGATCACCGGCACGCCGCGCGATTTCGCCAGCTCATAGCCGCGCATGCCCGCCTGCACGTCCACATCCATGTAATTGAACTGGATCTGGCAGAAGTCCCAGTCCCGGTACGTCAGGATGCGCTCGAAGACATCGTAATCATCATGGAAGGAGAAGCCCAGATGGCGAATCCGGCCCTGCTTCTGCTGCTCGATCAGGAAATCCAGCACGCCAAGCCGCACGGACGCCTCCCAGCGCTCCGCGTCCAGCGCATGCAGCAGGTAGAAGTCAAAGTACGGCGTGTCCAGCGCGCGGAACTGGCCCTCGTAGATCTCCTTGGCCTTGTCAAGCGAGTCGATCAGGCTCATGGGCATCTTGGTGGCCAGCTTGAAGCTCTCGCGCGGGAACATCTTGAGCGCCTTACCCAGAAACGCCTCGGACGTCTTGTTGTGATAAAAGTACGCGGTGTCAAAGTAATTCACACCCGCGTCATAGGCCGTCTTGAGCATCGCCTGCGCGCGCGGTTCATCGATCGCGCCCTCCGGGGTCGTCGGAAAGCGCATGCAGCCAAAGCCAAGCCTCGAAACGCGCTCGCCCAGTTTTTCCAGTGTCGTATACTCCATGATGTCCTCCTTGTGCACATCCATTCCCCGCTGCATCAGCAAAAGGCCCGCCGTTCGGGCGGGCCTTCAGAATCAATAGTTCTCCGCGCGGACCTCGAAATAGCTCTGCGGATGCGCGCAAACCGGGCAAACATCGGGCGCCTTCTTGCCCATGACCAGATGGCCACAGTTGCGGCACTCCCACATCGTCTGCTCGGCCTTCTCGAAGACCTTCTTCATCTGCACGTTGTCAAGCAGCGCACGGTAGCGCTCCTCGTGGCTCTTCTCGATGAGGGCCACGCCGCGGAACTTCTCCGCCAGGTCGGTAAAGCCTTCCTCTTCCGCCTCCTTGGCGAAAGTCGCGTACATGTCCGTCCACTCGTAGTTCTCGCCCGCGGCAGCCGCGGCCAGGTTCTTCGCCGTATCGCCCAAACCACCCAGCGCCTTGAACCACATCTTCGCGTGTTCCTTCTCGTTGTCGGCCGTCTTCTGGAAGATCGCAGCAATCTGCTCGTAGCCCTCTTTCTTGGCCACGGAGGCAAAATACGTGTACTTATTGCGCGCTTCGGACTCACCAGCAAAGGCAGTCATCAGGTTTTTTTCCGTCTTGCTTCCCTTGAGTTCCATTGGCTTATTCCTCCTTGTCACTGTGGGCCTTCTCGCCCACAGGTTTACTTCTATTGTATCACGCCGGAGAATTCCTGTCAAAGCCGTTTTGCACTGACCTTTACAAATTCGCCGCTTTGTTCTATAATAGAGGCGCATTAACGAATGTACAAAGGAGGCCCTTTATGGACATCGCAACTCTCTTCAACTCCTTTTTCACGGTTGGCGTGCAGTTCATCATCCATATGCTCGAAATCATGGGCATCGTTGTCATCTGCATTGGCGCCGTGCGCGACTTCATCGATTATTTCTCCGGCCGCGGAGACAACATCAAACTGGACCTGGCCGAATCCATGGCGCTGGGCCTTGAGTTCATGCTCGGCGGCGAAATTCTGCGCACGGTCATCGCGCATGAGCTGTCGGACATCCTGCTCGTCGGCGCCATCATCGTGCTGCGCGTCGCGCTGACCCTGCTCATCCACTGGGAATCGGGCCACATGAAAGAGGGCGGCAAGATCGAACCGGCAAATCCCGAAAGCAAGTAAAACGAGCCTCCCCAACGCCGGGGAGGTTTTTTGTGCATGCCGAACCCGGCAAACTCATGAAGGAGGTTTTCCATGAAGATTTCAAAACGCGACGCCCTGACCTGGTTCGAGTTCTTCGCCATGCTGCCGGAGGACGAGGAAATCCTGCCCCATCAACAGGAGCTCATCGACGCCACGCTCGCCCAGATTGAGTCTGCCGTCGATGCGCGTCACGCCCAGCTCATGGCGCAAATTCCCGGGCTCAAAACCCTGCAAAACCGCACCGATTACGTCGGCGACGACGCGCATTTCCCCCGCGGCTGCTGCTCCTGCCTGCTGGGCACCGGCCTGAGCGCCGTGCGCAAGACAAACAAGTGCAACATCCACTGCAAGTTCTGCTACAACTACGGCGAACTCGACCGCCAGCCGCCCATCGGAGAGGGTTTCTTTGAAATCGGCGGCACCAAGTTCCGGGTGGAGGACATCGACCTGCTGCTCTCCATTCAAAAAAAGCCGACCGGCATCTCCTATGTGTACCTGGAGCCGTTCATGGAAATCGAGGTCTACTACCCGATCATCCGCAAATTCCACGAGGCAGGCATCCATCAGCACCTGTACACCAACGGCACGCTCGCCACGCCGGAAAACCTGCGCGCGCTCGGCGAAGCCGGGCTCAATGAGCTGCGCTTCAACCTGGGCGCGACGAACTGCGCGGACAGCGTGATTGAAAACATCCGCCTGGCTAAGCAGTACATCCCGGCCGTGGGCATCGAAACGCCGATGACGCCGGAGTTCTACGCGACTTTCCTCGCCAAAAAGGATCGGATTCTTTCCACCGGGCTCGACTTCATCAACTGCGCCGAACTGCATCTGAACCCGAACAACATCGGCAACTACGCCGGGGAAAACCTGTACATGGCCCGCCGGGGCTACATTTCCCCGATCTTCAGCCGCGAACTGACGCTCAAGCTGATGCGTCAGGCCGCGCAGGAAGCCTGGCCCATCGTCGTGCACGACTGCTCCAACCGCACCAAGTTTGCCCGCGATTTGAACCTGCGCGCCAAAGAAGGCGGATGGTTCGGCGCGAGCAGCTACGGCTGCGAGTTCGACCGTCTGCCGTTTGAAGCCTTCCTGCCCGTGCTGCGCGACGAACACTTCGCCTTCCTGGAGGAAGAACCGCTGCCCGCCGGATACCGCCCGGGCGATATCGTGCTTTGACTTGCCATCTGCCGGGCGATCCCGTATAATGGTGTCAACCCCTTCTCAATGGCTTGAGGACGTGCGAAGCGGGATTTCCGTCGGCGTTTTCCTTCAAAAATCCGGTCGCGCTGTTCTGCGATTGAGACGCATTGGGTTTGCCGTATCCGAGCAAATTTCGCACCATGAAGGAGGAGTGAATCCGCGATGAAGTTCAAATGCATGCTCTTGCTCTCTTTGCTGTTGCTTTTCGGCGCGGCGCTGGCGGACGAATCCACCTGGCAGTGTCCAAGCTGCGAAGCGACATGCAGCTCGTCCTTCCGGTTCTGCCCCTACTGCGGCGCAGAGCGCGTCCGGCAGTGCCAAAACTGCGGTTATACGGCCACAGACGCGCGCTACACCTACTGTCCCGAGTGCGGGGAACCGCTACCGGCCTCCACAACCGCCGTCTCCTATGTCACCGGCCATACGGTTGACAACCTTTCCACCCGATCCGGGCCGTCCACGGACTTCACCGACCTGGGCACCTACCGGCTCAAGGATCAGGATGTCCGCATTTTCAGCATTTGCTACGACGCCAACGAAGTCGCCTGGGTGCAATGCGAAATCACATACGGCGGCGCCATGCGCCGGGTATACACCGGGCTCAAGCGCTTCGACGCGCAAACCGTGGATCTGAGCCTGGTGCGCGAGGAAATCGGGCTGGACGAAGCGCCCCTGGCCACAGTGGCCGAAGGCGCCACGCTGCGCTATGGCCCCGGAACGCAGTACGGCCTGTGCAAGCAAGCCATGGCGACGCGCGACGTGGCCGTCATCTCTGTGGAAAACGGCTGGGCGCAGGTGCAATTCCTCGCAGATGAAACGCCGTGGCGTGCCTGGGTTTTGACAAGCGACTTAACCTACAATCCCTGATGTCTGCCCTGCCCCCTTCGCCGGGAGCAGGGCTTTTTACTTTTATGAGAACGCTTTTCCTTGCCTATCCGGCATCACAAAAAACCGCTCCCGAAGGAGCGGTTTTCTTGTTTCTTACTTGCCGAAGTAGCGCTTGAGCAGGCCCTCGAACGCCTTGCCGTGACGCGCCTCGTCGCGCGCCATCTCGTGCACCGTGTCGTGAAT
>CALVTV010000286.1 GCA_944363005.1 uncultured Clostridia bacterium
CGGCCTGAAACTGATGCTTGGCAAGGGGATTGAGATAACAAAAAACCGAGCAGACAGAAATCTGCTCGGTTTCACTTGGCACCTCCAATGGGAATCGAACCCATGATTTTGCCTTGAGAGGGCAACGTCTTGACCGCTTGACCATGGAGGCAATTGGCTGGGGAACTAGGATTCGAACCTAGACAATACGAGTCAGAGTCGTAGGTGCTGCCGTTACACAATTCCCCAATCACTCGACCGAAAAGGTGATCTTTTCGACGAGTGATATTATAGCCGATTTAAGACCGGCTGTCAACAGGAAATCCGATCTTTTTTTACATTTTCTTGGTTAAATCAGAATGAGTGCGTGGCCGCCGCCGAAATAGGCGTACAGCAGTTGAACTGCGGCATACACGGCGAGAGAAGCGAGGATGCACAGGGCCAACAGGCCCAGGCAGATGAGCAGCACGCGCTTTACGCCGTATTGTTTTGCGTCCAGAAACGGGTAGGGATAGGGGCTATCGGTGCCGGCAATGTTGCCATAGCGAGCGCGGCGAAAGACACTGTACAAATACGTCAGCGGCACCAGCAGCCAAACCAACGTGCCGGGCAAGGTCACAAGGTCCTTGCGCGGAGAGCACAGCAGCCAATACGCGAACGTCAGCCAGGGGCCCAGATAGTGGATGAACAGGTTGTTGACAATCAGCATCGAAAGATCGCATGACGGCTCAGCATCGCGCACAACCCTGCGCAACGCGGGGAAGAGCAAGTTGTGGAACACGATGTGCGTGAGCATAATCATCATCGCAATGCTGAATTCAACGACGGGGATAAAGCGCCGCAAAGGCGCTTTTGCGTAAAGCAACGGGGCGCCGATAGAAAAATAAACCAGCACGATCACCGTGCTCACATTGGTGTAATAACTGTAAAAATCGCGGCGCGGGGTGTGGTGATAGACATCGCGGTGGAGTGTCAGGCTGATCAGCGCACAAACGACGATCAGCGCGGAGAGGAGCGCGCCAAGGCGCCCATAGGCGGTGGGGGGAATGACGGTTAGCATTCAAAAACGCCTCCGGACAAAACATACCACAAGGATATGCGCCGGAGGCGGATTTTACGCTTTCTGTTTTTTACCATATGCGGCAAAGGAGAATCAAAACGATCAAGTGCGCGGGATAAAAGCCGTAAATGAACCAGCGCGGCAGATGAATGCGCGGCTTCATGGGCAGCGCGCACAGCACGATGGAAGGCATGCTGAACACCCGAAGGCCGAAGGATTGCCCGAAAAACGTGTAGCCAAATCCCTGCAGGGACCACCATGTCATATAGGAAAACGTGGCGGCAAAGCAGGCGACAGGATGGGCGCACAGCAGGTAGAACAGGAGCATCAGGTGAATGCCCTCAATGCCGTAGTCGAGATGTCCGCTCAGCCGCTGGCAGAGCACATAGACACCCAGAGCGAGCACCCATTTTCCTTCGCGAAGGCACAGCAGCAGCAACAGCCCCAAAGAAAGGGAAAGGAGAATGCTGGGGGTTTGCCAACTGTTCAAATAGAAATTGACAGCGGCCTGCAAAGGATGTTCCGCAAAAGAGATGGCATACATGGCGCTGTTTTCGTGCGCCAATCCCAGGGCGTAAAGGGGTTGGCTGATGAGCGCGAGAAGAACCACGCGGGACAGATAGCGGGAGGGATTGCGGGTATATACGGCGCCTACGGCGATGCCATAGGCGAACAGGGGAAAGGCCAGGCGCCCGATTTGGCGCATGACGATGTATTGCGGGAAGAGCATCTTGCCCGCGTGGTCGATGAACATCGTGATGCAGGCAATCAGGCGGATCAGGCCGGTATCCTGATTGGTGCGCACGCAGTCCGGGTGTGTCCATGTTCGCAACATCTTGCCGGCGCCGCGCCAGGCGCCAATCCAACGTGAATCGCTCATGCTTACTCCTTGACAGATACGCTTTTTCTGTTATAGTATGCTTTCAGTGAGGAATTGTCAAGCCCTTGCGGGACGAGGAGGAAATGAAAAGTGGTTCATGTACTGGTGATCGAGGACGATGTTCGCCTCAATCAGATTGTGTGTGCGGGCCTGAATGCGGCGGGCTATATGGCGCATAGCGCGCTTGGGGCCCAGCAGGCATTTGATCTGATGTACGCACAGAACATGGATGTCATCGTTTCGGACATCATGATGCCGGGGATCGACGGGTTTGAACTGGTGCAGAGGGTGCGCAATGTGAACCGAACCATTCCGATTCTGCTGATGACGGCCCGGGATGATCTGGCCGCGAAGAGACGCGGCTTCCACGCGGGCATCGATGACTACATGGTCAAACCCATCGACGTGGATGAACTGCTGCTGCGCATCGAGGCCCTTCTGCGGCGCGCACGCATTGAACGCGAAAAAAGGCTGACGGTTGGCAGCACGGTTCTGGACGCGGAGGAGATGTCCGCTTACGTGGGGGGAGAAGAGGTGCCCTTGACGGTGCGGGAGTTCAGCCTGCTCTACAAAATGCTCTCCTATCCCCGGCGCACGTTCTCCAGGGCGCAGTTGATGGACGAATTCTGGAGTGGAGAGAGCAGCGCGAGCCTGCGCGCGGTCGATGTGCATATCACGCGGATTCGCGATAAATTTTCTGCCTGCGAGGATTTTAAGATCGTCACCGTGCATGGACTCGGATATAAGGCGGTGCCCAATGTATGAAAAAACCATCGGCTAAGTTGGATGGACTCCCTGTGGACCGCAAGACCCTTGAAAAATGGGGATTGGTTCATGAACGGGACCCGCGTGTGCGCAGGCGGCCGTTCACCTGGCGCATGTTTTTGCTGATTTTGCTCGTACTGTGTGTGCTCAGTGCCGGTAACGTGTTTTTGATGGAAATGCTGCTGAACATGCAGGTTTTTAGTGTGCTGGCGAGCATGGGCGTCGGCTTTTACTGGGTGGGAATGGCGTTTATCGCCGCAATCATACTGCATCAGGTCAGTTGCGCCAAGTTTGACCGCCCGATGCGCAGATTGAGCCGGGCGATGAAGGCGGTTGCAGAGGGCGATTTTTCTGTTGAAGTCAAGCCCATTCATCGCAGCAACAAGATGGACTACATGGACATCATGTTCGAGGACTTCAACCGCATGGTTCAGGAGCTGAGCAGCATTGAGACGATGAAGGATGACTTCATTGCCAATGTGTCCCATGAGATTAAAACGCCGCTGGCCGTCATTGAAAGCTATGCCTCTGCGCTTCAACGCGAAGGATTGACCGAACAACAACGCGCTGAATATGCGAAGACGATTGCGTCGGCCAGTCATAATCTCAGCACGCTCATTTCCAATATATTGCGTTTAAACAAACTGGAAAACCAGGAGATCGTTCCCTCATCCAGAGCGTATGACCTGACCCGGCAGCTTAGCGACTGCGCATTGGCGCATGAAGCGGATTGGGAGAAAAAGCAGATTGAATTTGACGCCCAGCTGGAAGAGCGGGTGGTGATCGAGGCGGATGAAAGCATGCTCGAGCTCGTGTTCAACAACCTCATCGCCAATGCGATAAAATTCACGGAACCCGGTGGACGGATTGTGCTTCGTCAGGTTTTGCACGGCGATACCGTCCAGGTGGTCGTTGCCGACACGGGATGCGGCATGGATGAAGAAACGATGCGTCATATCTTTGATAAGTTTTATCAGGGGGATACTTCGCATTCCGGGGAGGGCAACGGACTGGGGCTGGCATTGGCGCGGCGTGTGCTGGAAATTGTGGGTGGCTCCATCGACGTGCGCAGCAAGCCGGGCGAAGGCTCGGAATTTACGGTCACACTACGGTGCGTTCAACAGAATTCCCGGGGCAAGTAAATAGCACAAATTCACATCTTTGAAACAATTTTACAGCAATTCGGCAACGTCCACGAGATATACTATCGGTATACAAGGGTTTGCCCGTGGGTGATGCGCTCGGGTATGCCCCCACAGTGAGGTGGCTTGACATGAGCAAGATTCTTCTCGTGGCGGAGTCCGGTTCGGACATGACGCCGGAGGTTGCAGCACAATACGGCATTACGATTGTACCGATGCATGTTTCCTTTGGAGGGGAAACCCGCGATGACGGGTCTTTCCCTGTGACGCAGATGTTTGAACACTACAAAAAGACGCATGAACCCCCGCGTACAAGCGGATGCACCCCTCATGATTTTGAGGAGGCATACGCAAAGCTGACGGAGCAGAATCCGGGAACGCCGATTCTGCATTTGGCTTACTCGGCATGCACAACATGCTCCATGCAGAGCTCCGTTCTTGCCGCGCAGGGGCGAAAGGACATTGAAATCATCGATACAAAGAGCGTTTCCGCCGGTCAATTTGCGGTGGTGCTGCGGGTGGCCCGGGCTTTGCGCGAACATCCGGAGATGACGATGGAAGAGGCGCTTGAGATTGCCAAGGACGCCATCGAACATGTTCGTATGGGCTTTATTCCCGGAGATCTCGACTATCTGCGCGCGGGTGGCCGCGTGAGCAATGCGGCGTATCTCGGCGCCAAGATCCTCAATTTGCATCCGCTGATCGAGATTCAGGATGGCAAGCTGATGTCCACCAAGAAGTACCGCGGCGCAAAGTCGCGCGTGATTGCGCAGATGACGCAGGAATATCCGGACGCGAATCAACTGCGGAAAGACGAACTCTGGCTGATCTATGGAGAGGGGCTGGAGGAGAGCGTCAAACGCGACGTGGAAGCCAAGCTGCGCGAAAAAGGATACGAGAAGCTCACGTGGGTGCGCACGGGGTGCGTGATTGCGGCGCACAGCGGGCCAGGTGCTTTCGGTATTGTGGGTTTTGCGGAGTGAATACAAGTACGGGGACAAGGTTTGGATTTCTTGTTTGCCCGAACAATACGAAATATACAAAGAGGCCCTGTTTTGAATGGAATTCGAAGCAGGGCCTTTCTGCATAGGGAAAGCGACTCGTTTAAACGTGTTTTTGATATGAACAGTCAAAACCACCGGCGTAGCCGGTGGCTTGATTGGG
>CALVTV010000287.1 GCA_944363005.1 uncultured Clostridia bacterium
TTGAGATAATCAAGCCCCGTCGGGTGCTCCCCGTCGAGCGTTGTCCCCTCCTCGCACAGCGCCAGGTACTTGCCCCGATGGGCAGAAGAGATGCCGCTGTGCGGATCATCGGAAAAATCCCGAATATGCAGCTCGTAAATGACATCCTCGGGTTCCTTTTTCGGCGCTCTGTCCTCGTTCCATCCCGGCGGATCGGTGCGCGCCAGATCGATGACCATGCTCCTGCGCCCGTTCACGCCGCAAGCCCGGGCATAGGGGTCAGCTGTTCGCCGGCAGATTCCTTCGACCGTCACGTCGTAATCGTAGTATACGCCGTCCAGATTGCGCCCGTCTTCGTAATGCCACAGGCCGCGTTCGCCGCGCTCAAGCGCCCTTTGCTCGAACGCATCCCCCCAATTGCCATCGCCGTAAAGGTTGAGCACGACGTGCTGTGCTGTAGGCGCCCAAAGGGCAAAGCGCGTTCCCTCCGCACAGCAGGCCGCGCCCAGAGACGCCTCACAGTGAAATTGCTGCCTGAAAGCAGCGCTGTCAAATTGCCGCGTCATGCCTGCATTTCCCCCCGGCCATGCGTTCCCACGCTTCCATTTTCTCCCGTAGTATACTGGTTTTGCGTTTCCCCGTCAAGTTTGATCTTTCGGCTTTTGCGCAACAACGCGCGGTTCTTTTTTCTTTTGGACAACTCGCTCTTGCGCGCCGCGGAACAAGATTGGGCCGCCACACTTGCGTGCAGCGGCCGTGTTTTGATGCTGATTTGCGTCAAAGTTCCGTCGTTTTCAAGTTTACAGTCTCGCCTCAAGCTCGGCGCGGCGGGCTTCATAGCCCGGCTTGCCCAGCAGCGCAAACATGTTCTTCTTGTACGCCTCCACGCCCGGCTGATCGAACGGATTGACGCCGAGCAGGTAGCCGGACAGACCGCAGGCCTTCTCAAAGAAGTAAACCAAATAGCCAAAGTGATAGGCGTCCGCCTGATCGATCTCCACGATGATGTTCGGCGTGCCGCCGTCCATGTGCGCCATGAGCGTGCCCTGATAGGCCTTGGAGTTGACAAACTGCACGCTCTTGCCCGCCAGGTAGTTCAGGCCGTCGATGTCCTCTTCGGCCTCCTCAATGTATGCCTCCGAGCGCGGGTTTTTCACCCAGATCACCGTCTCGAACAGATTGCGGCTTCCATCCTGAATGAACTGGCCGATGGAATGCAGATCGGTGGAGAAGTTCGCCGCCGTCGGGAAGATGCCCTTGTGGTCCTTGCCCTCGCTCTCCGCGAAGAGCTGCTTGAACCACTCGCCCATCATCAGCAGCGCCGGCTCGTAGTTGACCAGAATCTCCGTGGTCTTGCCCTTGCGGTAGAGGATATTGCGCAGAGCCGCGTACTGGAACGACGGATTCGTCTCCATATTGCCCTCTTTGCAAACCTCGCGCGCCTCGGCGGCGCCGTGCATCATCTGTTCGATGTCAATGCCCGCGGCCGCGATGGGCAACAGGCCGACCGCCGTCAGCACAGAGAAGCGGCCGCCCACGTCATCCGGGACGACGAACGTCTCATATCCCTCGGCATCGCTGAGCGCCTTGAGCGCGCCGCGCGCCTTGTCCGTCGTGGCATAAATGCGCGCTTTGGCGCCCTCTTTGCCATACTTCTTTTCGAGCAGCTTCTTGAAGATGCGGAAAGCGATAGCCGGTTCGGTCGTCGTTCCGGATTTGGAGATGATATTCACGGAGAAATCGCGCTCGCCAATGATCGCCACAACATCGTTCAGGTAGGAAGAGGAGATGTTGTTGGCGACGAAGTAAATCTCCGGAATGCCCTTTTCGCGCACGCCGTTATACATCTGGCCCTTGCAGAACTCAATGGCCGCGCGCGCGCCCAGATACGAACCGCCGATGCCGATCACCACGAGCACATCGCTGTCCCCCTGGATCTTCTTGGCCGCTTTTTGAATGCGCGCAAATTCCTCGCGGTCGTAGTTGACGGGCAAATCGAGCCAGCCGAGGAAGTCGTTGCCAGCGCCTTTGCGGGAAAGCAGCACGCCGTTCACCGTATCCATCAGCGCGGCCATATTGCTCAATTCGTTTTCCTTTACAAAGCCGGAAACCCCGGTCATTTTCAGATTCATGCCCATGCGTATCGCACTCCTGTCTTCTTTTGCCTTGGAAGGCAAGTTTTTCTGCCTCCATTATAAAACCACGCGGCAACGAATACAAGGGGGTTTCTTCGCTTCCGCGCGTTTTCTCAGCCCAGGGCAAGGTCCAACGCCATCATCAGCACGTAGCCCGCCATCGTGCAAAGCACACCCAAGCGCGACTTCGCAGCCTGGGGAATCATCTCCTCGACGACCACAAGCATCATGGCTCCAGCGGCAAACGCCATCATCAGCGGCATAACCGGGCGGATGGACGCCGCCGCCAGGACCACCAGCACACCAAATATCGGTTCCACAACCCCGGAGAGCACGCCGATTGCAAAACTGCGCGCCCGGCTCATCCCGCTCTGGCGCAGCGGAAGCGAAATGGCCGCTCCCTCAGGCAGGTTTTGAATGCCAATCCCCAAGGCCAAAGCAGCTGCAGCGGCAAAGCCCAGGCCTCCGTCCTGCACAGCGATGGCAAAAGCCAGGCCGACCGCCATACCCTCCGGTATGTTGTGCAGCGTCACCGCCGTGATCATCAGCGCACGCCTGCGCGCTTCCTCCGCCTGATCCACCTGCCGCCGGGCTCTCAGGCGCATCGTCAACACATCCAGCGCCAGAATGGCTACAACCCCCAGCACAAAGCCGACCGTCAGGGTCAGAAACGGCACGCCGCCCGCCTGCTCCACTTGTTCCACCGCAGGCACCAACAGGCTGAACACCGACGCCGCCGACATCACGCCCGCCGCAAAGCCCAGGCAGGCTCTTTCCGTCCGTTCCGCAATGCTCCTGCGAAAGAAAAACACCAGCGCCGCGCCCAAAGACGTCATCAGGAACGTAAACATCGTCCCGTACGCAGCCCAGATTACACCCTTCATCGAATCACCTCGCCCCCATCGTATGCCGAAGGAAAACGGGGTGTTCGCTAGCACGCAGGATTGCGGCGCGCAGAAAAATATGTTATACTGATACGGCATTCCAACCGGCGTCAGGAGGTATTGCCATGGCCGTATCCGAAGCCATTGAAAACTATCTGGAGACGATCTACATCCTTTCCTTGCAGCAAAACGAGGTGCATGCCGTCGATGTATGCGCCTATCTGTCCTATTCCAGGCCAACTGTTTCCATTGTGCTGCGCCAGATGCGGGAAAATGGGCTGGTGACGGTCGATGACCTGAACCACATCCACCTGACGGAGGAAGGCCAGCGCATCGCCTCCGCAATCTATGAACGCCATACGCTCATCAGCGAGCTGCTCGTCTCCCTGGGCGTAAGCCGCGAGACTGCCGTCCGCGACGCCTGCAAGATTGAGCACGATTTGAGCGAAGAGACGTTTGAGGCGCTCAAGCGCCACGCGGCGAACCACCGTTCCTGACGGTTTCATCCTGCATGCTGCCCACCACGCGGTGCAGAATTTCCAGGTACTTCTCCCCCAAAACGGTAGGCCGGTAATCCCTGTGCGTGATGACCCCGATGCGGATGACCTCGTCCACCTCCAGCGGAATGGAAATGATATCCTCGCCGCGCAAATACGACGGACAGATCCCCGAAGAGATCGTATATCCGTCCGTTCCGACCATCAGGTCGATGATCGTGCCCTTGTCGGTGACCTTGATGCTCTTGTCGTGATTGAGCGTGGAGAGGATCTCCTCTGAAAAGTAGAAGGCATTCTGGTCGCCCTGTTCATAGGTGAGGCAGGGCAGCGGTTCCAAATCCACCAGCGTAACGCTGGCTTTCCCGGCCAAGGGGTTGTTTCGTCCAACGAAGATGTGCGGGCGCGCCGAAAACAGTTCCGAAAAGACGAGATTGGCCTCCCGCAGCATTTTGAGAATCACCGCCTCGTTGAAGCGGCACAGATAGATGACCCCCATCTCACTGCGCAGCGTGCGCACGTCGTTGATGGTGTCATACGTCTTGCCTTCGCGCAGCGTAAATTCATACGCCTCGCCGCCCTGCACGCGCACCAGCTCAACGAACGCGCTGGAGGTAAACGAATAGTGTTGCGTGGACACCGAAAAACGCTGGCGCACCGAGGCGCGGTTGATGTACTTGTCCTCGATGAGCGCCGCCTGCTGCACAACCTGCCGGGCATAGCCCAAAAACTCCGCGCCCTCGGGCGTGATGAGAATACCCCGGCTGTTGCGCATGAAGATCGCCGTCCCGGTCTCCGTCTCCAGTTCGTGCACAGCTGCCGACAGGCTGGGCTGCGAGATGAACAGCGATTTCGCCGCCTCGGTGATCGACCCTTTATCCGCAACTTCAATGACATATTTAAGCTGCTGTAGCGTCATGACGCTCGCCTCCATGCTCCCACCGCCTGGCAGGAGCTTTTTTTTCCATTATATCAGTGTTTTGGACGTTTCACAAGCCGTTCCATAGTTTTTTCCTATGGCAAGCCATATTTTATCCATCCTTGCCTATAATCGGCCCTTCGTGTATAATACGTCCTGTTCAAGAATTCACCACACGAAAGGAGTGGCCACCTTGCCGCTCATTGAGCTAAGACACCTGACCAAGACGTTCAAAGGCAAGACGCAGACCGTCGAGGCGCTGCGCGACATCAACCTTTGTATCGATCAGGGCGACATTTACGGCATCATCGGCATGTCCGGCGCGGGCAAATCGACGCTCGTGCGATGCATCAACTATTTGGAGCGCCCCACTTCCGGCAACGTGATCATCGACGGGAAGGATCTCTCGACGCTCACCCCGAAAGCCCTGCGCCAACTGCGCCAGCAGGTCTCCATGATCTTCCAGCACTTTAACCTGCTGCAACAGCGGGACGTGCGCGGCAACATCGCCTTCGCGATGGAGATCGCCGGCGCCAAGCGCGCCGACATCGACAAGCGCATTGACGAACTGCTGGAACTCGTCGGCCTGACCGAACGCCAGCACAACTACCCCAGCCAGCTTTCCGGCGGCCAGCAACAGCGCGTCGCCATCGCCCGGGCACTGGCGACCAACCCGAAGATCATCCTGTGCGATGAGGCGACCAGCGCGCTGGACCCGACCACAACGACCTCCATCCTCAATCTGTTGCGGGAGATCAACCAAAAGCTGGGCATCACCATCGTGATCATCACCCACGAGATGAGCGTTGTAGAGAGCATCTGCACGCATGTGGCGATCATCGACAACGGCTCGCTCGCGGAACACGGCACGGTGGAATCCGTTTTCTCCCAGCCCAAATCCAAGGCTGCCAAAAAGCTGATCTTCCGCAAGACAGGGGCGGACGGCGGCATCATCGGAGACCGCATGATTCGCATTGTCTTTGAGGGCAACGCCTCCAGCGAACCGGTCATCGCCAGCCTCGTGCTCGAGTGCCACGTTTCGGTCAACATCATGTACGCCGATACGCGCGACGTCGGCGGCAAGGCGTTCGGCCAAATGATCCTGCAATTGCCGGAAGATAAACTTCAGCAGGAAAAGATCATCTATTACCTGCAAAGCAAGGGACTTCGCGTAGAGGAGGTGGACGGCGATGCCCATTGAAAAGATGATTCCTCTGATGCTGGAAGGCGTTCGCGACACGCTCTATATGACAACCGTCTCCACGCTGTTTGCCTATCTGCTGGGCATGCCGTTGGCCATTTTGTTGGTACTCACGGCGCCCAAGGGCCTTCGCCCGCAGGCGGTTGTTTACCGGGTGCTGGATGCGGTGGTCAACATCTTCCGCTCCATTCCCTTCCTGATCCTGATGATTCTGGTCATTCCGCTCACGCGCCTGATCGCAGGCAAAGCCTACGGTTCCACGGCGACGATCGTTCCTCTGGTCATCGCGGCCGCGCCCTATGTGGCGCGCATGATCGAGAGTTCTCTGCTTGAAGTCGATCCCGGTGTCATCGAAGCCGCTCAGTCGATGGGCGCTTCCGTCCCGGAGATCATCTTCAAGGTGATCATTCCGGAGGCCAAGACCTCGCTGATCGTCGGCGCGACGATCTCCTCCGGCACGATTCTCGGTTACAGCGCCATGTCCGGCGCCATCGGAGGCGGCGGTCTGGGCCAGATTGCCATCAGCTACGGCTACAACCGGTATCAGACGGATGTGCTGTTTGTAACCGTCATCCTTCTGATCGTGCTCATGCAGGTGATTCAGATCATCGGCATGTACATCTCCCGCAAGACCGACAAACGCATCCGTGAGTGATGCCTTTTCCCCCGCAGATTGAGCCTCGTGCTTTATCGTAGATATGTAACGCAAAGGAGAGATTCCCATGAAGAAACTGTTTGCTCTGGTTTTGACCCTCGCGCTCATCGCCGCTGTTGCGTGCGCCAGCGCTGCCACCAAGCTCGTCGTCGGCGCTTCCTCTACCCCGCACGCGGAGATTTTGGAAGCCGCCAAGGAAGCCCTTGCCGAGAAGGGCATCGAGCTGGAAATCGTCATCTTTGACGACTACGTGCAGCCCAACCTCCAGCTGGATGCCGGCGATCTGGACGCCAACTACTTCCAGCACTCCGCCTATCTGGAGAACTTCAACGCCGAAAACGGCACCAAGCTGGTGAGCGCGGGCGCCGTGCACTATGAGCCGATGGGCATCTATGCGGGCAAGTCCTCCGATCTGGCGAACATTCCGGACGGCGCGACCATCGCCGTGCCCAACGACACCACCAACGAAGCCCGTGCGCTGAACCTGCTCGAGGCCCAGGGCATCATCACGCTGGACAAGACCGTAGAAAACCCGACCGCCTTTGACGTGGTGGAGAACCCGCACAACGTGGAAATTGTGGAAATTGAAGCCGCGCAGGTGCCGCGTCAGCTCGCCGATGTGGACTTCGCTGTGATCAACTCCAACTACGCGCTGCAGGCCGGTGCGGACGTCGTCGGCACCGCCCTGGTGACGGAGTCCTCTGACATCGCTTATCCGAACATCATCGCCATCCGCGAGGGCGACGATCGCGAAGAGCTCAAGACGCTGGTGGAAGTGCTCCAGGGCGAGACGGTCGTCAACTTCATCAACGAAACGTATCAGGGCGCTGTCGTGCCGACCAAGTAAAATCACTCCCACCCGTAAACCGGGTAGCTCGCACAAGAAGTATCCCCCTAATGCTAAGCCAGCGTCTAAAGACGCTGGCTTTCTCTTTGCTCCAGCCACTATGTTCTATTTGTAACGCCACCTCAAGTTTGCTGCTTACGCCTGCCCCAAAGTCGTCCCCAAGCAATTTTCCCTCAAGGACAATCTGAGCAAGCTCCGCGTTTCTGACGGCCTGTGGCTGCCATTTGTCGATATAGCTCTTGCGGTTGCGCACCTGCTGGGCGACCTCGCTCATGTCGCTCAAGCGCTCGGTTTCCTCATCGTCCGGGATCGGATAACAATGGTCAATGGAAACCGTGAACTGTACATCCGGCATTTCGCCGCGCCGTAAACAGCCGCCATGCGCAATAGCGCCTGCGTCATCCAGATCAACGCGCCATTCCAGGCATTCCACTTTTCCTCGCAGCGGCAGGTCAATCCCCAATACAGCGCTTTCATCGTCTTGGAGCTTGTCACAAAGTTCTTGAGCTGATCTGGGCTGACGTTGGGCGCACTGAGCAAATCGTACATATCGCCCTTTGTCCTGTCCAGCGTATGCTAGAGCAGCGCATCACACGAAAACTGCGTCTCTAAAATTCTGGCGTCGACCTGATTGCCGGACGCCGGATCGGTCTGTGCGTCGACCACCGCACCGGGCGCGATCTTTACCGCATCCATCGTTTCTTGCGACGCGTCCCTGAAGACGCGCATCGGGAACATGTTGAACCGCAGCGCATCCATATCGTCGCCGCACAGGCGGTTGTAACTGTCCTGATTGCTCAGCAGCTCCCGCACGTCGCTCTCGCCCTTCATGTCCCCAGTCAGGCCGTCGCTGATGATGACATAGACGGGGATGAAGTCAAGCCCCGTGTCCTCTTTGACATGTGTCTGGGATACAGGCCGCCCGTTGCCGTCGTAAACACCCTCGGTCAGGTAACACCGCCCATCCGCAAGCTCGTACTTCTGCCGCCAGATGCGCTGCTTGTCCCGATCCATGCTCTCGTTCGTATGATAAAAGAAGATCACCTTGCTCAATTTGTCCACGTCCTCTGGATCGGTGTCGTAGACAAACTCCAACGATGGCCTGAACTGTACGCCCAGCGCTCGCCCTGGCGCGCCGGTCAGCTTCAGAGCAACCCGCTTGCCAATGAAGCAGTCGCGCGCGCCTTTGATCAGCTTGTCTCCCCACTTGTTCCGGTGCAGGAAATCGCCAAGCCAGTCCTCGATCTGCGCGCAAGCGGCCCTGTCCTGCTCGCCGGCCGCATTCAGCGGATGAATCCGGATCTCCGGTTCCACGCCCATCATGAAGCGCGCCTCTTCCTTGATCAGCTTCTTCACC
>CALVTV010000288.1 GCA_944363005.1 uncultured Clostridia bacterium
ACGATTTTCGTGGAGAAGGACCAATCTGTGACCCTGCCCACGACCGCCGAGCGCGAGGGCTATGCCTTTGCGGGATGGCAGAACGACGCGGGCGAGACGGTGGATGCGACCTTTACGCCCACCGAAAACGTCACCCTGACCGCGCAATGGGAGGTCGGCAAGAACACCGTGACGCTCGTGGATGGGGCGTCCCAGGAGCAGATCGGTGAGGTTGAAGTCGAATTCGGCGCCGCGCTTCCGACCCTCGAAGAGCCGCAGAAGGAAGGCTATGCGTTCCGCTACTGGTCCCTGAGCGCGGACGGCGAGCGTCTTGATCTGGATACCTATACCGTGGGAAGCGACGTCACGCTCTACGCCGTCTGGCTGGAGGAGAGCCAGAAGGAGTATCAGGTCGTGTTCAAAGCTTCCGACTATTGCGCAGACCTGACCGAAGACGTGGAGCTCTACGTCGTGGACGGCAGCGCGGTCAAAAAGAGCAGTGCGCCTCAAGACCTGGAACGCGAAGGCTACGAGTTTGAAGGCTGGACCACGGAGGTGCCGCCGGAAGGCAATGAATGGACCATCGATACCTATCCGGCCGACGTGGAGCCGGAGATGACCAAGATCCCCTTCAAGCCCAAGGAGGACACCACGCTCTATGCCGTCTGGACGATCCAGGAGTATATGGCGATCTTCAACGCGAACTACACCGATTCTCCGTACAAGAACGGCATCGTCTATTCCTACAAGCTGCTCTCCAGCGAGGGCGTGCAGCCGCCTGAGGAGGTGCCGGTCCGCGAGGGTTACACCTTTGAGGGCTGGTATACGAAGGCCATCGGCGGCGAAAAGGTGGACTTCGCCCAGAGCATCAAGCTGAAGGCGAACACCGGCTTCTATGCGCATTGGAAGCATAACGGCGTGCAGACGGACACCTTCCATGCGGAGTACACCGAGTTCAACCCCGATCAGAAGTATTACGGCTACTCCGGCAGCGTGCAGGGCGCCAACTGCATCGTCAAGGATGCGGGCACGGTCGGCACGGTGCTCAAGGACGACTATCCGACCAACTCCGAGCTGGAGGGTGGCAACGGCTACTACGTCTCCTATCAGTATGAGCGCGGAGACACGCTGCGCTTTGTCATCAATTCCTCCAAGGCGACGACGGCAAAGCTGATGGCCAACCTCGCTGTGGAAGTCGATTCCATGGACGTGGCCTCGACCGGCGAAAACGCCACGATCATCCGCGTCAACGGCGAGGACATCACCTACAACCTGACGCTGCTGCGCATCTTCCAGGAGTATGAAATCGCGACGATCAACCTCAACGAGGGCGAGAACGTGATCGAGTTTATCGTGGACAATGACAACACCGTCATGGGCGGAACGTATCGCGCCGTCGGCTTCATGACCGATTACATCAAGCTCACCGACAGCGACGCGGTGTTCACCTGGTCGCCGATTTACGACAATTTGGAGAGTAACTGATATGAAGAAGCAGAGCAAAACCCCGGTCAGGAAAAAAGGCAAAAAGGCCGGTCTGATCATCACCAGCGTGCTGCTGGTGTTGATGCTCGTCGCCACGGTGCTTTGCAGCACGACCTTCCGCTCCATTCTGGGTACGGTTCTCGGCGGCAAAAATCCGATCATGGCCTCCGGCACGGAAGCGATTTATACCTCGGACTATGACTCCAAGGAAGAAGCCAAGCTCGCGGGCGACGCCCTCAACCTGGAAATCGCCAAGGAAGGCTTCACCCTGCTGGTCAACAACAACGACGCCCTGCCGCTTGAAGAGCAGGAGCGCAAGGTCAGCGTGTTCGGCAAGAACTCGGTGGACCTGGTGCTCAGCGGTTCCGGCTCCGGCAAGGTGAACGACGAGGAAGCCAAGACCATCTTTGACGGCCTGGCCGACGCGGGCATCTCCTATAACCCCGAACTCGTCAGCTTCTACGAGAGCGCGGACAGCGGCAAGGGCCGCTCGGACAACCCGGCTACGGCCGACCAATCGAGTGCCGCGCCGACGCTGGATATCGGCGAAACGCCCATTTCCAGCTATCCCGACAGCCTGATTGACAGCTACAAGGAGTACAGCGACGCAGCCATCGTGGTCATCTCCCGCATCGGCGGCGAGAGCTTCGACCTGCCGCGCACCCAGAACACGAAGGCCGGCGGCATCGAGGGCAACCACTACCTGCAGCTCGACCAGAACGAATACGACATGCTGGACATGGTCACGGCCCGTTTTGACAAGGTGATCGTCGTGCTCAACACGCTGACCACGTTCCAGTGCGACTTCCTGGCGGAGTACAACAACGACCCGGCCAACCCGCGCATCGATGCGGTGGTCTGGATCGGCGGTCCGAGCACCAACGGCGCTCAGGCGATCGGCCGCCTGCTGACCGGTGAGGACAACTTCTCCGGCCGCACGGTGGACCTCTACGCGCGCGACTTCACCAAGGACCCGACGTGGCAGAACTTTGGCGACAACACCCAGGTCAACGGCGGCGTCAACGGCAGCGCCTTCATGGACGGCCCGAACGCTTCCGATGATTACTATGTCGCCTACGAGGAGGGCATCTACGTCGGTTACCGCTACTACGAGACCCGCGGCTACGAGGAGAGCCTCACTGGCAGCGAGGACTGGTATGCGGACAACGTCATCTTCCCGTTCGGCTATGGCCTGAGCTACACGGAGTTTGAGCAGACCATGACCATGGACGGCGACCTCAAGGATGCCGACAGCACGCTGACCTTCACCGTCAACGTCACGAACGTGGGCGATGTGGCGGGCAAGGATGTCGTGCAGCTCTATGTCACCCTGCCGTACATCCGCGGCGGCATCGAGAAGAGCCAGGTGCAGCTGGTGGACTTCGCCAAGACGAACCTGCTGGCCCCCGGCGAATCCCAGGAGATCACCTTCACCGTCACGCCGTATCAGCTGGCGAGTTACGATTACAACGACGCCAACAAGAACGGCTTCACCGGTTATGAGCTTGATCCCGGCGATTACGTCTTCTACGCGGCCAAGAACTCCCACGTGACGGATGAAGCCAATGTCTACGCCACGGCGCAGGCGACGCTGGCGGGCAACCTGACCTACAGCGAGGACCCGGACACCGGCGCGCTGGTGGGCAACCTCTACACCTTCGGCGAGAATTACGACGGCATCGAGGATGGCCAGGTCAACTTCAACGACATCCAGTACCGGCTCTCCGACGTCTACGTCGAGGTCAACGGCACGGAGGAAGTGCGCAAGGGCATGTCCCGCACGGACTTTGAAAAGACCTTCCCGCAGCCCGCGACGCAAAGCGAACGCATCTATCTGGAGGGCGAGCTCGACGCGCTGCGCGACAGGACGACCAACAACTGGGTGATTCAGACCGTGACGGATACGCCGACGGTCGGTGCGGATGGCACGCTGACGCTGCGCGATCTGATCGGCGCGGATTACAGCGACGAGAAGTGGGATGCGTTGCTGGATCAGCTGACGGCGCAGGAGATGCTGGACCTGGTCAACCAGGGCGCGTTCCAGACCGTTTCCATCGCGCGCATCAAGAAGAACCTGACCAACGACAGCGACGGCCCGGTGGGCTTCGTCAACTTCATGCCGGGCCTCAAGGAGCATTACACGGGCAACTCTTCCTTCGCCTGCGAAATCCTGCTGGCCTCGACCTGGAACAAGGATCTGGCCTATCAGATGGGCAAGAACGTCGGCGATATCGGCGTTTGGGGCGACGTCAACGGCAACAAGCTGCCGTACACCGGCTGGTATGCACCGGCGGTCAACCTGCATCGCAGCCCGTTCTCCGGCCGTAACTACGAGTACTATTCCGAGGACCCGGTCATCTCCGGCAAGATGGCGGTCAACGTCATCAACGGCGCGAAGCAGAAGGGTGTCTACACCGACCTCAAGCACTTCGCCCTCAACGATCAGGAGACAGCCCGCGGCGGCATCGCCACGTATTGCACGGAGCAGGCGCTGCGCGAGCTCTACCTCAAGCCGTTTGAAATGGGCGTCAAGGGCAGCGACGATGTGAACCACTCCGCCACGGCCGTGGCCGATGGCCTGACCGAGTTCAGCGGCACGACCGGCGTGATGAGCTCCTTCAACCGCATCGGCACGCGCTGGACGGGCGGTGATTACCGCCTGATGACGCAGATTCTGCGCGACGAGTGGAACTTCGAGGGCCTGGTCATCTGCGACTACAAGACGGACAACAAGGTCATGGATTCCCGCCAGATGGTCTACGCTGGCAATGACCTGATCCTGGCGTCCCTGCCGGATCTGCTCTGGAATGACTGCGACTTCACTAACGCTCAGGATTTGCAGATTCTGCGCAACGCCGCCCACAACATCCTCTACACGGTGGCGAACAGCAACTCCATGAACGTGGATATCGTCGGCTACTCGATGGAGACGTGGCTGATGGCGATCTACGCGGTGGATGCGCTGCTGGCGCTCGTGCTGATCGTGCTGATCGTGCGCGCCGTCCGCAGAAGGGCGAAACCCGCGACCGCGAACTGAAAAGAACAACCATGGGCGAGGATTCCTCCCTCCTGAGCGGGGGGAGGAATTTTCGTTCAATCACTGGGGGAAACGTCTATGAAATACAAGAACCTGATTGAGCGGATGACGCTGGCGGAGAAGTGCGCCATCCTCTCCGGCGCGGACGTTTGGCATACCCGCGCGATCAAACGGTTGGGCATCCCCGCGATCACCCTGTCCGACGGCCCAAGCGGGCTTCGCAAGCAGGCGGGCGAGGGCGATCACCTCGGCCTGAATGCCTCCACCAAGGCGACGTGTATGCCTTCCGCTTCGGCGGTGGCCAACAGCTGGAATGCCGAAATGGCGCAGCAAATCGGCCGGGCCATTGGCCAAGAGGCTGCCGCGCAGGACGTGCAGGTGCTCCTGGGCCCGGGCCTGAACACCAAGCGCAGCCCGCTGTGCGGCCGCAATTTCGAATACTATTCTGAGGACCCGTATCTGGCCGGAAAAATGGCGGCGGCGTTCATCCGCGGCGTGCAGGAAAACGGGGTGGCGGCTTGCGCCAAGCACTATGCCGCCAACAGCCAGGAGGAGCACCGCATGGCCAGCGACTCCGTGCTTGATGAGCGGACGCTGCGTGAGCTCTACCTGACCAACTTTGAGATCGCGGTCAAGGAAGGCGAGCCGAAGGCCATCATGTCCAGCTACAACCTGGTCAACGGCGTGTATGCCAACGAAAACGCGCATTTGCTCGACGAGATCCTGCGCGAGGACTGGAACTTCGCCGGCGCGGTCATCACGGACTGGGGCGGCGGCAACGATTACACGGAAGGCGTACGCGCGGGCTGCAACCTCGAAATGCCGGGCAGCGGCGACGACAGCGCTATGCAACTGATTGAGGCGGTCAAGGCCGGAAAGATTGAGGAGGCCGTCGTCGATCAGCGCGTGGATGAGCTGCTTGACCTGGTGATGACAACGGACAAGGCGCGCGGCAAGGTGGAAGCTGATTTTGAGCAGCATCATCTCCTGGCGCAGCGCGCGGCCGAAGAGGCGATCGTCCTGCTCAAAAACGAGAACGATATCCTGCCGCTGGACCGGAAGGCAAAGATCGCCGTGATCGGCGATTTTGCGCAGCATCCACGCTATCAGGGCGCGGGCAGCAGCATGGTCAATGCCACGCGGGAGGATAAGACGCTCGATCTGTTGCCGCAGATGTTCCCGAATGCGGTCGGTTTTGCGCAGGGATTCCAGCGACTGAACGTCGCGGACGAAGCGTTGGCGGCGCAGGCGGAGGAGCTGGCGCGCGAGGCCCAGGTGGTTGTGCTGTATCTGGGGCTGACGGAGGGCTACGAGACGGAGGGCCTTGACCGCACGCATCTGCGCATTCCGGACAATCAGGTGGCGCTGCTCTCGCGACTGGCCAAGGTGAACCCGCATATCGTCGTGGTCATGACGGCGGGCAGCGCGGTGGAGATGCCCTGGGTGGATCAGTGCGAGGCGCTCGTGTGGGCGGGCCTGGGCGGACAGGCCGTCGCGGGCGCGGTGCTGCGCGTGCTCAACGGCGAAGTGAATCCCAGCGGCAAGCTCTCCGAGTCCTTCCCGATGGCTTATGACAAAACGCCGGTCAGCCGGTACTATCCCGGTTCCGAAAAGACGAGCGAGTACCGCGAGGGCATTTTCGTCGGCTACCGCTATTACGAGACGGCGGGCGTGCAGGTGCGCTTCCCGTTCGGCTTCGGACTCAGCTACACGACGTTTGATTATCGGAATCTGTCGTTGATGCCGGGCGCCGTCGAGTTCGATTTGACCAATACGGGCGATCGCGACGGTGCGGAGGTCGTGCAGCTGTATGTGTCTTTGCCGGGCACGAAGGTTTTCAGACCAAGGTCGGAACTCAAGGGCTTTGCCAAGGTATTCCTCAAGGCCGGCGAAACGCGCCACGTGCGCATCGAGTTGGATGACAAGGCGTTCCGCTATTGGAACGTCGCGACGAATCGCTGGGAGGTCGAAGCGGGCCGGTACCGGATCGGGATTGGCGCGAGCGTAGAAGACATTCGGCTCACCGGTGAGCTCGACGTCAAGGGTACGGGGGCACCGAATCCTTACGCGGGCAAGGATGTCGCCTGCTATGAGAAGTGCGAACTGCAAGCCGTCGGAGATACATCTTTTGCTGCCCTCCTTGGCCATGCAATTCCGGCGCACAGCTGGAATACCGCAGCACCGCTGGGGATGAACGACGGCGTCATGCAGCTCTATTACGCAAAGAATCCGCTGGCACGCCTTGCATATCGGATTCTCAAGAAGAAGAAGGAAGCGTCGATTGCGGCGGGCAAACCCGATCTCAATTTGCTGTTCATTTTCAACATTCCGTTCCGCGGCATGGCGAAGATGATGAACGGCATGGTCTCCATGGAGATGGCCGAAGCGATTGTCTATTTGGTCAACGGCCACGGCTTCCGCGGATTGTTCCGGATCGTTAAAGGTTTCTTGCACAGGCCGAATCTGAAAAAGGAACTGGAAGAATGCGACAAATAAGAGGAATCTGCGAAACAGACTGAAGTATGTTTTGCGGTATGGAGGGAGTTACCATGAATTTCTGGCAGAGTTACGCGCAAAAGCACCCGAAGGCGGCGCAGTGGATTCGCGAGGGTGGCTTGTTTGTGATCGTTTCGAACCTGATCACGGTGTTTAAATACCTGTTGCTTCAATTCCTGCCCAAGGCTTTTGCCGGGATGCCCATGGTGGATTTCGGTTGGCCGGGCATCGACATGACGCTGTTCGGCGAGACCTTCAAGTGGAACATCCTCGGCTATGATGTCGCGCACGGAGGACTGCCGTATTTCTGCGCGTATATGGTCGCGATGATCGTCGGAGAATGCATCAATTTTCCGATTCAGAAGTGCTTCGTATTTCGCAGCAAGGGCAATCTGGGCAAGCAGATCGCGTGGTATGTCGTGGCGTTTTGCTTGATCACCTGCATTGTCAATTCGATCAACTGCATTTGGGTGGCCATTGCGGGCATGTTTGTGCCGGACTTTATCTACAATATCGGTACGACTGTGCTCAATGGCGGCGTGTCCATGGTGGTATTCTTTGTGGTCAACAAGATGATCTTCCCGAGCCAAAATGCAGAGGAGAAGAAGTGATTTCGCGTCCCTGAACAAGCGTAGAACATGAATAAACGGCTCTCCGATTTCGGCTTGTAAGCCGTGAAAGGAGGGCCGTATTTTCATGGGCTGGTTATTGAGTACTTAAGAAGAGGGATGCAAAGCGCTTTTTAGAAGCAATTTGAATGGAAAATGTTCACCATGTCCTAGCTTTGAAGAGAAACGGAATCGAGGACACAGGATTGATCTTTTGGACTCAGGCGAGGACGAAAACCATGCCCCGTCCGGGTGAATCGCGATCGACCGCAAGATTTACGAAGCGGCATCTTCCAGATAGGCGTTCAAACGCACCTCGACATTTTCCTGTAGATTGCGGTAGAAAAACTGGTAGTCGTACAGGTGGTATACCCCGTCTGAGAAGATGGGCAGTACGGGGGGATACATCTCTGGCGTCACATCGGGGACTTTCAGAGCGCCGCGGATCGGATCGATATAGGCCCCACACAGATGGGGAATCTCTGTAACGATGCTTCCGCTGTAATCGGTAAAGCAGGTGCCCAGGTTGGCCTCTTTCTCGGCCGGAGTGCTGTCCGTCTTCCAGTTCAGAGGATTGATGGCCAGGGTGCGCGTGCCGCTTGGAATCAACAGCGAATCGGTGACAGCCTCTGCTTCGCTGTTGAAGGAGACGATGACTCCGGTATCGGCCTCCCCTGTTGCAAAGCGCAGATGAGGAAATTCGGCCAGTTCCGCCTCGGTAATGCTCCAACCGATGGCGTAGCAGGCAACCAACAGGTCGTTGACCTCTTCGTCGGCAAAGCAATCCTTCAGCAGCCGAATGCTCATATCGGCTCCCTGAGAAAAACCGGCCAGGATGATGGGCCTACCCTCATTGTAGCGCTCCAGGTAATACGCAAAGGCATCCTTTATATCCTCGTAGGCTACGGACAGATAGGGTTCCCGCTCCTCTATGGGCAGTTCATACACGTTGAGGCCCGCTTGCTGGTAGTAGGGAGCAAAGAACCGGGTTTGCTGGTCATAGATGCCTTTCTCCATATTGGTAGCTCTCAAAAAATCGCCCTTGACCGCCGTGTCATCCAAGGACATGTTGAAGCGGGCAGCCTCGCCACCATAGACGGTGGGGCATATGAAAAACACATCAGCCGCCGCGGCTTTATCCGTCTCCAGATAGGCCCAGTTTTCCGCCTGGGCATATATGGATGGTTGTTCATTCGCTTTACCGGCCCCTATCAGGGAAAACATGAAGATCAGCGCGAAAAGCAGTACCGCAATCTTTTGTTTCATAGGTTGATACTCCTTCAGTTTGGTTTGAAGAGGATGATCCTGCATTGCTATTTTAGCATAGAATGCGTGAACAAAACAGATTTTTGTTTTAAGCTACGCCGAAAAGCAAAGAAGATCTTTGGGAATGCCCGTATCAACGCCGTCTGCGCGAATATGACGGAAGTTTGCATGCCATCAAATTTTCGTCTTGAAAGCAGCTGGACAGGAAAGAAGCTTTTGCGGCCCGGCTTTCTTGCATTTGCGGTTGGGGTATTGTATAATCCAAATATACAAGAACGGCGATAGGGGAGGCGTTGCTATGCCGCAGGTGACCCGCGAACACCAGAACAAAATCCGTGAAAAGATATTAAAGAGTACCTATCGCCTGTTTGTCGCGGAGGGAGAGCGCATGACCACGCAGATGGTATGCGATGATGCGCATGTGAGCAAGGGCACATTGTTTCACTACTTTGGCAGCAAGGAAATGCTGCTGAGAACCGCCTATATCTCGGCGCATGAACATGCGGGTCGCCTCTCCTGCGAGGGGATGGAGTTTTCCGGATCGGAAAAAGAGATTGTGCATGAGCTGATTCGACGTTTCCTGACCTGGGCTGTGGAATTCCCGGAAGAGGTCATCTTTTCAGAACGCTATAACGATGTGATGCATAACAGCCTGGCAACCTCTGCGTTTCACCGTGAGATTACCGGCTTGTTTGATGTGCCGGTGCTGCTGGAAAAGCTGTTGCCGCGGATTCCCAAACCCTATCAGGAATATACCATGATCAGTGCGTCAACAATGGCGTTTCACCTGTTGGTGTATGTTGTCTCTTATCGAGTTTGACGGTAACCTGGACTCTGTC